>JBEIPT010000140.1:0-8897 GCA_040376895.1 Lysobacteraceae bacterium
CGCTACACTGGGGTGAATCAACAACAAGCCCCGAAACCCGATGCGATGAATGCCGGTCTCGCCCTCAATGCCGAGATGATTCTGGTCCTTGGCCTGGTGGCGCTGACCCTGATCCTGTTCTCGTTGGAGTGGTTGCGCGCCGATCTGGTCGCGCTGATGATGCTGGTGGTCATCGGCATCGCAAACCTCGTTCCGGCCGAACATCTGTTCGGGGGCTTTGCAGGTAACGCCGTCATCGCCATCCTGGCGACCATGATTCTGGGGGCCGGGCTCGATCGAACCGGGGTGTTGGGATCGGCGGCATCGTTCATCATCCGGGTATCGAAAGGTGACGAGCGGCGCTTGGTGCTGGTCCTGTGCGGGGTGACCGGTCTGGTCTCCGCAGTGATGCAGAATCCGGCTGTCGCAGCACTGTTCCTGCCGGTAGCCAGCCGCATTTCAAGTCGTACCGGCTTGCCCTTGTTTCGACTGCTGCTACCGATGGCCTCCTGCATCATTCTGGGCGGCACACTCACCATGGTCGGCAACTCGCCGCAGATTCTGTTGAACGACCTGATCGGGTCGATCAACAAGAACCTGCCGAGTGGCGCCGACACGCTCGATACCGTGCACATGTTCTCGGTGACGCCGATTGGCGCGACGCTGCTGTTGTTCGGTTTGGGTTACTACTACTGGTTCTGGGAACGACTGGGTCCGAAACGCGAAGAAGACACCCGCCAAATGGTGACGCCGCGCGCGACCGAAAGCTACTTCGTGCAGACCTATCGGATTGAAGGCGAGACCCGCGAGTTCGAAGTGCTGGCTGAAAGCCCGCTCGTCGGCAAGACCATCGCCGAGATTGAATCTCTGGCATCGACGCCCTTGATTCTGGCGATCAAGACCGGGGACGAGGCCCGGTTTTCACCCTATGCCGACCAGGTGGTTGCCGCCGGCACCTTGCTCGGTGTGTTGGGTGCGAACGATGACTTGATGGAATGGGCCGATATCCAGAGCCTGAAAGAATTGCCGGGCCAGCCGAACTTTGCACCGATGTTCAATCCCACGCGCGCCGGTATCGCCGAGGCGGTGATTCCGCCGAACTCGCGATTCATCGGCCAGAAAGTCGGCGAGTTGCGACTGCGCAAGCGTTATGGCATCGCGGTCCTGGCAGTCAATCGTGGTGACAAGGTCTGGCGCGAGGACCTGCGTGGTCTGACGCTGCGCCAAGGCGACACCCTGGTGTTCCATGGCGCATGGCGCGACCTGGCGAATGCCGCCGATGACCGCGACTTCGTCGTGGTCACCGATTACCCGAAAGAGGAAGAAAGAACCCATCGCGTGCCGCAGGCTCTGATCTTTTTCGGGTTGGCCATGGTGTTGGCGTTGGTCAGCGACTTGCCGTTGCCCATTGCCCTGATGACCGGTGCGATCGGCATGTTGTTGACCGGTGTCATCAACATGGACGAGGCTTATCAAGCGGTCAACTGGCGAACGATCTTCCTGATGGCGTCATTGATTCCGTTGGGCTGGGCCGTCGATTCAAGCGGCGCCGCGGCCTGGATCGCACAGGAGGTGTTGGCGTTCCTCGGTGATGTGCCGATCTGGGCACTGGAGCTTGCACTGGCGTTGCTGACCACAGCGTTTGCACTGGTCATGTCGCAAGTTGGCGCGACCATCGTGATGGTGCCGATGGCGGTCAACTTCGCACTGGCTGCAAACGGCGATCCCACCGAGTTCGCGTTGATCGCCACCTTGTCGGCATCGAACAATTTCATGACCACGTCGAACCCCGTGTTTGCATTGATCGCGGGTCCTGCGGGTTATTCGAGGCGCGAACTATGGCGGGCTGGATTGCCGATGATGGGCGCATACATCGTCATCATCCTGGTGATGGTGAACCTGGTGTTCTGAGGCGCGTTGCTTTGCGCGCAAGAGCGCAGGATGGAGATTCCGAAAAGTTCCGCAAAGGGCCCCGGCTTTCCGAGCCCGGAATGTGGCGCGCATCGGATCCAGCCACCCAGGTGACAGAGGTCCCGCACAGAACAGCGGTTTTACGTAACGCGTTCAAATCTGTCGCTGATCGTTTCTGCTGCGCCATCGGTCTGCATGGCATCGCCGGCGTGTGCAGGAGGGTCATGTTGATGAATGCCCATTTGATTGGTGGCCAGGTCGGCACGCCCAGTTCATGGAAGGCCAGAGCGGCATGACCGCCGACCTCCAGCCTCAGCGGCAAGACGGCCACCCGTGGTCGACTGAACGTTTCGAGGTGCTGATGCCAAATCGCAAAGCGCAGGCTCACGAAAAGCCCGACTTCGGCCGGGTTTTTTGTGTTGGTGTGATTGAAATGCCCAGAAAGATTTTTACCGAAGCCTTTGACCCGCAGGAGTCCTGGTCACACTGTCTGGTGGGCTGATTCGCGCATCAGGCGGAGCACCACAAACAATAACCAACCCTTCTCCCGTTCACGCGGCAGAAGAATTCCTTCGATTTTGTTCGACAGAAAACCGCATACCAACGCCGTCCTCAAAATCGAGAACCCAGGTCACGTTCGGTGAGAGTCGTGATCGTACTGATCGGTGCGGCGGTTTTGGCCGCGAATGCGATGTGCAAGCCCTCCCCGATGCTCGGGGAGGGTTGGGTGGGGTTCAGGCGAGCACTTCGTCCTTGCGCTTCGCAAAGCCAAGCCCATAAATCGACACATGCCGTTGAGGGCCGGACGATCCCGCAGCCCATGGTGTATGCCGCCAATCACGCCACCGGGCCACCAACTTGAGCCCAGCCTCGGTCGCCAGGGCATCCACCTCCGACGAATCGAGCGCCAGGTACCGGACCCGATAGGTCTTCAGCCCTGCGCCAGTGTGTATGGGCACTTCGATCAACACTGGGGTTTCCGTGACGGACTCCGGGTCATGATCTTCGAGCAGCAGTTTGCCATCCGGCATCAGGTGAGCCGCGATATTGGCGAAACACTGGCGAAGCCGGTCTGCCGATGGGAGCAGACGCAGTGTTGATGCCAAAGCGAAGACCAGACGATATGGGCCGCCCAAGAGCGCTTCGGCGAAATCGCCGTGCTGAAGCGGAATGGTGCCGCCGCCGGGTCGCCCCTGAAGCGATCGGATCATCGACATCGACGCATCGATACCGTGAATGGACACGCCACGCGCCGCCAGGGGGATGGCCACACGCCCGGTGCCCGTGCCAAGTTCCAATACCGGCCCGTCATCAGCCAGCGTTTGCAGGCACGCCAACAGCCCTGGCTCGACGTTTGGATAGATCTGGTCGTAAAACGACGCGTTGTGGTCCCCGTATTCGGACGCAGGATTCAATCGGTAGACCCCCGGGCTCGAATCAAGTGTCGATGTAGACGGTCTTGATGTTCATGAACTCGCGCATGCCGTACTCGGCCAATTCACGACCGTATCCCGATGCTTTCGTGCCGCCAAACGGCAGCCTCACGTCACTCCGCACCAGCGCGTTCACGAACACGGCCCCAGCCTGGATTTTGCGAGCCACTTGTTCACCGCGGGCGATATCGCGAGTCCAGATACTGGCGCCCAGGCCAAACGAGGTGTCGTTTGCCAGTGCGATGGCGTGGTCTTCGTCGCGCGCATGCAGTATCGATGCAGCGGGGCCGAACAACTCCTCGGAATAGGCGGCCATACCGGGGCCGACACCGTCGAGAACCGTTGCCGGGTAACAGGTCGCGCGATCCAAGGACTTGCCACCCAGCAGCAGGCGCGCACCGGCATCGACACTCCGCACGACCTGTTCGTGAATGGCCTGACGCAAATTGGCTCGGGCCATCGGTGCGAGTGTTGTGCTGTCTTCTTGCGGGTCCCCCGGGGATAGGGCCGATGCAGCAGCAACCAGACGTTCGGTAAATGCCTTGGCAACGGTCGGCACGACGATGAAACGCTTGGCGGCGATACATGTTTGGCCGGCGTTGCCGAATCGCGAAGTCACGCCGATGCGGACAGCATCATCCAGATCGGCATCATCCAGCACCACAAATGGATCACTACCGCCCAGTTCAAGCACGCACTTCTTCAGGTGTTGCCCGGCGATCGCGGCTACGGTTCGCCCGGCGCGTTCGCTGCCGGTAAGCGTGACTGCCTGGATCCGGGAGTCGGCAATGACCCGTGCGGCTTGGTTGTTGTCGATATGCAGCACCTGGAACACGCCAGGCGGCAGACCGGCTTCGTCCATCACAGATTGCAGGACATCAGCACAGCGTGGCACGTTGGTCGCGTGTTTCAGCACGGCCACGTTGCCGGTCATCAGGCCGGGGGCGAGGAATCGAATCACCTGCCAGATCGGAAAATTCCACGGCATGATCGCAAACACCGCGCCAATCGGATCGAATGCCACCAGACTCCGCCGGGCATCCGTCTGAACGACTTCGTCGGCAAGCCAACGGCCGGCATGGTCGGCATAGAACTCGAGCGCGCCCGCGGATTTTTCGATCTCCCCGAGGCTCTCGCGGCGCAATTTGCCCATGTCTGCGGCCATGATCGCAGCGATTTCTTCGCGACGACGACGCAGCACCGTGGCGGCTTCGCGCAGCAACCCGCCGCGCTCGGCAAGGCTTCGTTGTGACCAGTCTGCAAAAGCCGTGGAGGCAAGCGAGAGTCGTGATGCCACCGCAGCATCGTCCATCAGCGCATACCGGTAGTCGACCACCCCGGTCCAGGGGTGGACACATTCGATCACGGCCATGCTCAGCCTTCCTTGAGCGCCAGCTGGATATCCCGCAACCGACGCTTTTCCTGTCGCTGCATGATGTACCAGCCGATCACGGCCGCCTGTGCGACCAGCATGACCAGCAGCGAAGCCAAAGCGTTGATCTTCGGATTGGGGCCCAGGCGAACCGTTGAAAAGATCTTCATCGGCAGCGTGGTCGCACTCGGTCCCGAGACAAAACTTGCGATCACCACGTCGTCGAGCGAGAGCGTGAATGCCAGCAACCAACCCGATACCAGCGCCGGCATGATGATCGGCAGCGTGATCACGAAGAACACCTTGACGCGATTGGCGCCCAGGTCCATCGCCGCTTCTTCGAGAGACTTGTCGAGCTCCGCGAGGCGCGACGACAGCACGACGGTGACAAACGCCATCGTGAACGTCACGTGCGCCAGGAAGATCGACAGCATGCCTTTCGACGAGGTGCCGAAGAACCCGGAAACGGTCGTGAACATCAGCAGCAACGACAATGCGGTGACCACTTCCGGCATCACCAGCGGAGCCGTGATCAATGCGCCGAACAAAGTGCGGCCACGGAACGGACGGAATCGCGTCAACACCATCGCGGCGAGGGTGGCCAGAATGACCGAAACCGTCGCCGACGCAAACGCCACCTTGAGGCTGACCCAGGCCGCGCTCAGCATGGCATCGTCCTTGAACAGTGCGATGTACCACTTGAACGAGAATCCGGACCACACGGTTGAAATGCGTGATGCGTTGAACGAGAAGATGATCAGGATGAGGATGGGCAGATACAGGAAGGCATACCCGAAGCCCAGCATGGCTTTGCCGAACAGGCCTGTGCGATGCAGCGAGCTCATGTCAGCCTCCCTTCCATTTCCTTGCCTTGTATGTGGTTGAAGATGAGGATCGGCACCATCAGCAACAACAGCATCACGATCGCCACGGCCGAAGCCATCGGCCAGTTGCCGGCGACGAAGAATTCATTCGCGAGCTGCCGCCCGATCATGCGCGTGGACGGGCCGCCGAGCAGTTCGGGAATCACGTATTCACCCACTGCCGGGATCATCACGAGCATGCAGCCGGCCATGATTCCGCGTTTGGACAGGGGCAGGGTGATGGTCAGGAACGCTTTCCACGGTCGCGCACCGAGATCGTAGGCCGCTTCAAGCAGACGCAGATCGAGTTTCACCAGGTTGGCGTACAGCGGCAGGATCATGAACGGCAAGTAGGCGTAGACAATACCGATGTACGCCGCAAGCGGCGTGTTCATGATGCGCAAGGGGGTATCAATGATGCCGATGCCAAGCAGCAACTTGTTCAGGAGTCCGTTCGTCTGCAGGATGCCCATCCATGCATAGATGCGGATCAGGAACGAGATCCATGACGGCAGCACCACCAGCATCAGCGCGACGTTGCGAGTGGTCGGCGGCAAACGCGCGATCGTGTACGCCATCGGATAACCGATCAGCAGGCACAACAGGGTGGAAATGCCGGCGATCTGGATCGAGTTGAGGTAGGCGTCGACATATTTGTCTTCCACCCACAACTGCAGGTAGTTCGTCAGGTTGAGCTTCATCAGCACCGACTGATCGGCCAGCTCCAGCAGGTCGGTGTAGGGCGGAATGGCGACGACCTGGTACGCAAACGAGATCTTCAGGACGATCAGGAACGGCACGGCAAAGAACAGCAGCATCCACAGGTAGGGCACCGAAATCACGGCCCAGCGTGAATGGCCCTTCGCCGAGCCCAGCCAGCGTTTGATCGTGTTCATGCCGGCAGCACCACGCCGGCGTTGTCGCCCCATGACAACCACACCTTGTCGTTCCAGGTGAAGTTCTCACTGGCCCAGCGCTTGCGGTTCGCGAAGTGCGCCATCAGTCGCGTGCCGCTCGGCAGGCGGACATGGAATACCGAATGTGAACCGAAATACGCGATGTCTTCGATCGAACCCTGAGCCTTGTTATGGGCATCGGCAGGTTCATCCTTGGTGACCGTGATCTTTTCCGGGCGCAGCGCAAAGTTGACGCGCTGGCCTTCGAAGCCGGAGATGCCATGGCCGATGTGGATCAGGTGCGCCAATGCGGCGGACTGGATGGTGACGAAATCCTTCTCGTCGTCCTTGATCACGCCTTCGATGATGTTGACCGAGCCAATGAACTCGGCGGCAAAACGGCTTGTCGGCTGCTCGTAGATTTCGTCGGGTGTGCCCACCTGGCGAATGCGTCCCGAGTCCATCAGCGCGATACGCGTGGCCATCGTCATCGCTTCTTCCTGATCGTGCGTGACCATCACGCAGGTCACGCCCAGCTTTTCGACGATGTTGACGAGCTCCAGTTGCATCTGCGAGCGCAACTTCTTGTCGAGTGCCCCCATCGGCTCGTCGAGCAGCAGCAGTTTCGGGCTCTTGGCCAGGGAACGCGCCAATGCGACACGCTGTTGCTGGCCGCCGGAAAGCTGGTGCGGCTTGCGTCCGGCGTATTTGATCATCTGCACCAGGTTGAGCATTTCCTCGACGCGACGCTTGATGTCGGGTTTCGGCATGCCGTCCTGTTTCAGTCCGAACGCCACGTTCTGCTCGACCGTCATGTGCGGGAACAGCGCGTAGGACTGGAACATCATGTTGATCGGCCGCTCGTAGGGCGGCAGTTCGTTCATCGGTTGGCCGTCAAGCAGGATCCGGCCGGTGGTGGGCTTCTCGAATCCGGCGAGGCAACGCAGCAGAGTCGACTTGCCGCAGCCTGATCCACCAAGCAAGGCGAAGATCTCGCCCTTGCGGATACTCAGTGACACATCGTCGACGGCGACAAAGCCATCGAACTCCTTCGTGACGTCGTCAATGAAGACGTAGCGCTCGTCGGCGGCGGAACGTTCGGGGCGGACGGCTTCGGGATTCGCGGCCATGCAGGGTCCTCAATGGCTGGATCGGCCCGGCGTCATTGGTGCCCGGGCCTGTTCGGGGAAAGCGGCGGAACCTGTCGATTCCGGAGCCAGCGGGCCGCCGCCATGGCGACCCGCCGTGATGGAGTTGAGCCTCGGGTCAGTCGACTGCCTTCAGGTCATTCCACACATCGTTGTACTTCTTCATCACTTCCGGTGTCAGCACAGCCAAACCATAGAGTTTGTTCTGGATGGTGTCGGCAGACGGGTTGATCATCGGGTCTTCGGTGATCGACTTGTCGAGCATCGGTGTCGCTGCCTTGTTGGCATTCGGATAGGCGACGTAGTTCGATACTTCGGCGATCACTTCAGGCCGCAGCAGGTAGTTCAGGAACTTGTGGGCATTCTGAGGATGTTTTGCGGTTTTCGGAATCGCGAACATGTCGAACCACACCGCGGCGCCTTCGCCGGGGATGCTGTAACCGACCTTCACGCCACCACCCGCTTCTTCGGCGCGTGCCTTGGCCTGGATGATGTCACCCGACCAGCCGACAACCAGGCAGGCATTGCCGCTGGCCAATGCGTCGATGTACTCGGAGGAGTGGAAGTTGGTGATCGACGGACGCAGCGTTTCCAGCAGGGCGGCGGCCTTGTCGATCACCGCAACGTCGAAGCTGTTCGGGTCTTCCTTCAGGAAGTGCAGGGTAGTCGGGATGATTTCGCTCGGGGCATCGAGGAACGTGACGCCGCAGTCCTTCAGCTTCGCGAGGTTCTCCGGCTTGAACACCAGATCCCAGCTGTTGACGACATCGGTGTTGCCGAAGATCTCGTTGATCTTGTCGACGTTGTAGCCAATCCCGGTGGTGCCCCACAGGTACGGATAGGAGTATTCGCTGCCCGGATCGACATCCTGGAGTTTTGCCAGCAAACCTTCATCGAGGTTGCTCCAGTTCGACAATTGGGTACGGTCGAGTTTCTGGTAGGCGCCGGCCTTGATCTGGCGGCCGAGGAACGAGGAAGAGGGCACCACGATGTCATAACCGGTGTCGCCGGCGAGAATCTTGGATTCCAGAGTGTCGTTGCTGTCCATTTCGTCGTAGGTCACCTTGATGCCGGTTTCCTTTTCGAATTTGTCCAGTGTTTCCGGGGCGACGTAATCGGACCAGTTGTAGAAGTTGAGCACCGCTTCTTCGGTTTGTGCGACCGATGCCGGTTCCGTGCCAGCGCCTGTTGCGGCCGGTGCCGCTTCGTCGCCTTTGCCACCACAGCCAGCCAGAGCCAGCGCTACCACCCATGTCAGATTTCGCAACTTCATCGTTCTGTCTCCCGTAATGGTC
>JBEIPT010000519.1:0-2441 GCA_040376895.1 Lysobacteraceae bacterium
GCAAGCCGGTCGGCGTGTTCCCTTCGCACCCGGATGCGCCGCGCGTGTTGCTCGCGAATTCGAACCTCGTTCCGGCCTGGGCGACCTGGGAACACTTCAACGAACTCGATCGCAAGGGCCTCATGATGTACGGCCAGATGACCGCCGGTTCGTGGATCTACATCGGCTCGCAAGGCATCGTTCAAGGAACCTACGAGACATTCGTGGAAATGGGCCGCCAGCATTACGGCGGCAGCCTGAAGGGTAAATGGATCCTGACTGCAGGCCTCGGTGGCATGGGTGGTGCACAGCCTCTCGCGGCTTCGCTGGCTGGCGCGTGTTCGCTGAATATCGAATGCCAGCAGAGCCGCATCGAGTTCCGCATCAAGACCCGTTATGTCGATGAACAGGCCACGGACCTCGACGACGCACTCGCTCGCATCGCACGCTACACCGCGGCCGGTGAAGCCAAATCGATTGCGCTGGTGGGCAACGCCGCCGAGATCCTGCCCGAGATGGTCCGTCGTGGCGTCCGTCCGGACGCCGTGACCGACCAGACTTCCGCACACGATCCGGTGAATGGTTACCTGCCGATCGGCTGGACGGTGGAACAGTGGTTCGAGCGTCGTGCCAGTGCACCCGCCGACACCGCAAAGGCCGCCAAACAGAGCATGCGTGTCCATGTCGAAGCCATGCTGGCGTTCGAGAAGATGGGCGTGCCCACGTTCGATTACGGCAACAACATCCGACAGATGGCGAAGGATGAAGGTTGCACGAACGCATTCGACTTCCCCGGATTCGTGCCGGCTTACGTGCGTCCGCTGTTCTGTCGTGGCATCGGTCCGTTCCGCTGGGTCGCGTTGTCGGGTGATCCCGAAGACATCCGCAAGACCGATGCGAAGGTCAAGGAAATGATTCCAGATGACCCGCATCTCCATAACTGGCTGGACATGGCCGCTGAGCGCATCGCGTTCCAGGGCCTGCCGGCGCGTATCTGCTGGGTTGGCCTCGGTCAGCGTCATCGACTGGGTCTCGCATTCAACGAGATGGTCCGCAACGGTGAACTGAAGGCGCCGATCGTGATCGGACGTGATCACCTCGACTCCGGTTCGGTCTCCTCTCCGAATCGCGAAACCGAAGCAATGATGGACGGATCCGATGCGGTGTCGGATTGGCCGCTGCTGAACGCCATGCTCAACGTGGCCGGTGGCGCCACATGGGTCAGTCTGCATCATGGCGGCGGCGTCGGCATGGGGTATTCGCAGCACTCCGGTGTGGTCATCGTCTGTGATGGCACCGAAGCGGCCGATCGTCGTCTGGCGCGGGTGTTGTGGAACGACCCCGGCACGGGCGTCATGCGGCATGCGGATGCCGGTTACGAGATTGCCAAACAGTGCGCGCGTGAGCAGGGCTTGAACCTGCCGATGCTGTAAGCCGATCAACGTGACGAACCGACTTCTGGTTGGGGGGCTTATCGTGCTGCTGGTTGGCGCGGGTTATTGGTGGCTGAATGTGCCGATGCCGGAGGCCGCGCAGAAGCCTGAACCGGCTCCGGTAGCGGACGCCACGCGTGATCCGGTACCCGAGCAAACAAGCCTCGACGGCGCGCCAGCCTTGACGTCGATGGCAGTAGCGCCGATGCCGGAAGTGTTCGCCTCCATCGAGCCCGAAACGGTGTTTGACCCCAAGAGCTGGCCAGCGTTACCAGCCGAGAACGAACCGCTCAACCATATTGTGGACACCTTGCGTGCCCGAGCAGATCAGGGCGACCACAAGGCTGCCTGTCGACTCGCGCTGGAGTTTGCAGCCTGTGAACAGGCCATCAATGAATTGCAATTATTCCATGAGTTCCAAGCCCAATATCCTGCCGATTGGAATATGGACCCGGAAGCGGAAGGGGAATCCGGCCTCATTCGTGGCATGGAAGATGTACTGAAGCGCACCGAAGGCTGCGATGGTGCGGCGAGTATTCCGGCGTCGGATCGTTGGCACTATACCAGGCAGGCAGCCCGGGCCGGCAACGTTGCGGCGATGGAGCAGTATGCTTTCGATGCCACGCGGATCGTGCTGGGTTCCACTCTGTCGTCTGCCGAACTCAAGGAACTGCTGGCAGAACGGGATGTGATGTTGATGTCGGCTGCACGATCTGGCTCGTTCAGTGCGATGGCGGCTTTGAATCAGCGGTTCTCGCCGATGGACTCCGGTCTGGCATTGGATCCGGATGCCGGCCTGACCGAAGTGGAACGTGTCCAGATCGCCGAGGCTTTGAGCTTCATTTCATGGGGTGGTGAATGGAGCGAATTCGAGATCATGAACATAAGCATGCTCAATGATCAGGAAGTTGCTCGGGTTCGGGAAATCGGGCAAGTCTTTTCGGCGGCGCAGGGAGCGTTCGCGAAGCAACATCGCTTGGTCATCGAGCGGGGCATCAACGCCAATTGCGAGGCGGGTTATATGCCAGC
>JBEIPT010000351.1:0-4077 GCA_040376895.1 Lysobacteraceae bacterium
CTTCAAGGTGGATCTGATTTCCGGTGAGGTCAAGGAAGACGGCATGACTGGCGACGATGCCATGGTCAGGGTGACCAGGATGATGGGTGAAGATGAGCACCAGATCATCGAAGAGACCCCGGTCACATTGCTGGTCCCGCCGGAATACAAGGACATCAATGGTGACGGCGAGGCAGATGTGCTGATCACGACCGACATGGGCAATGTCAGTGCAAGCTACGGCGTGTGGCTCGGTAGCCCGGACGGGTCGCCGTATTATCGCGCCGGCGACATCAGCGGCGACTTCGGTGCGCCGACCGCGGATGGTTACATTACGTCGACGAGTCGCGGCAGCGCGAACTCGCAATGTATCGGCTTCTACAATCTGACCGAACAACAACTCGGTCTGGTGGCGAGTGTCTGTGTCACGGCATTGGACGAAGAGGCTACGAAGACGACGTGCGAACTCGACGACGCGTCCGGAATCGCCGCCGTCAATCTCACGGAAGCAGCCGCCAAAGCGAAGTTCTGCGCAGAGCCTGCGGCGGTCAATGTCTATCAATGACGATTGATCATCGGCGTGCCAGTGCGTTGCATCAGCCCCTGTGGGCTGGGCTGAGCGAAGCGAAGCCCAGCCGAGTTACTCGCGGGAGGATGTAACGGAATCGTTGTGGAAGGCGAGCGTCCTTCTTGAGATCGCTTCTCCAGGCGGTCTAAAAATACTTCCGGGAAGTTGTGTCTCAAGCAACTGGGCTTCCTTCGTCAGCCCAGCCGGCCAAAGTCATGCAGCGTCCGCCAGCGCCATCAGCTTGAGCACGGTCGCCCAATTTCGCGTGGTCACTGCCTTGCCTACCTTTCCGAGCATGGCCACCGCAGCCTTGCTTTCCAGAATGCCCATGGCGCAATGAAGATAAGCCGCGTCTCGACCGATCAGAAACTGCTCGGGCGCTACGACCAGCGGTTCGATCGCAACGAGCCCGGCCAGTGTGCCGGGATCTTGCGCAAACGCGACCATCAGGCGCGAGAAGTCCTGTTCCTCGAACGTAAGCGAGTTCCCGCCCACGATGTCGGTCAATTCCTTTGTCGACTTCACGATGACGGGCACTTCGATATGCAGTCGCGAAGAGATTGCCGTGGAAATGTCGTGCGCCAACTTTGCGGGTGCTCCCATATCCGCGTTGAACACGGCGTTACCGCTGTTGAGCAAGGTGGAAACCTTCGAATAGCCAAGTTCACTCAACAGTGCGCGGAGTTCGGCCATCGGGACGCGTTTGGCTTTCCCGACATTGATGCCGCGCAACAGGGCTACAAACGTGGGCATGGTGCCTCCGGAATCGAAACGAGATCTACTTGGCATGATGTGCCGAGAACCTTATGACAGACCAAGTCGTCAGCACAATGAGAGCAGGAAGATCCAACCGAATGGGTAGCGATGAACATGAATTCACCTGCGGCATTGGTCCAGGCGACGTTGAGTGCCCAGCCAGCAAGAAGCGAAACGGATGTTGCGATCAGGGCGTTCCATCGCTTCAGGGCTGCACTCGTGAGAGCCGCTTACCGCATTCCCGCGCCATGGTGATTTCGGATCGACGTTCAACCTGGCTTAAGGAAAGAGCGTGTGACCAACTCTTTCGATATCGAGCTGACCTGTTTGATTCAACCTCTGCCTGCCTGGTCGCGAACGGCGTTCCGTAGAGCTCCGACCAGATATCAAAAAGCATGATCGACATGATGTCGTGAATTTCGGGATAACAGGTTTCGAGACCATCCACTTCATCAAGGTACCGGTGCAACAGTTCATGGACCAGTGTGGCGCGCTTGGTATCTTCGGGGTAGCTGGCTCGAATCCAGAGTGGTTCGTGTCGCTGTCCCGACCTGCTCACGCCTTCGAACACGATGACCCTGATCCGCTGATCGGGAAGTGACACACCGGAGTAACGTTGAAGCGCCTCAATGATCCTGGGGCCTTCCGTTGTCCACAGCCTGGTGTACGAATCGGTAGCGACTTCGAACTCCGGCGCTGACGCGACGAATTCGGCGACGATCGGCGACGCCAGTACGTGCTGGCAAGTCAGCAACGTTGTCACAGCAAGGAATGTGCGGAGCGACTTTGCCTGGACGATCCTGAAGGGGAGTTCCAGTGCGCGGAACCGTCGGATTTGGGTCGATGTGATGGCCCCTGTCGCGCAGACTGGTGATCCCGCACCGGTCATCTGAATCGTGTTCATTTTGGTATGACGGTTCGAGGGTATGGATGGTTCCGATCTTCGGTTTCCAGACCAAGAATATGGAGATTGAAAAGGGTTGGGCAAGTAGCAGGGTTTCCTTCGTCAGCCCAGCCTGCACAGTACACAGGTTCGCTCAGCTCCGGCTTGCGGCGGTTCATCGGATGATTGGCGCCGCAAGTTTTGCCGGCGCCACGCCTCGGAATTTCCGGTCGGCGTGGCTTGCATCTTTTCTTCGTGAGTCTTCGCAAAACAGATGCGGAGAGGGTCAGGTCGCAACGACCGGATAGTCGGTGTAACCCTTCGCACCTGGCGTGTAGAACGTGGTTTGGTCCGGGGCATTGAGCGGGGCGTTTTTGTGCATGCGCGCGACTAAGTCGGGGTTGGCCAGGAACGGTCGCCCGAACGCGACCAGGTCGCCTCGCTTTTCGGACAAGGCTTGTTCGGCGCTGGCGCGGTCAAAGCCTCCGGACAGGATGAACAGCCCGTTGAAGCTTTCACGCAGCTTGAGCTTGAAGTCGGCAGGTACTTCTGGTGCGCCCATCGCTGAATGGTCGACCAGGTGCAGGTACAGCAACCCAAGCGCAGAGAGCGAGTGCGCGAGCGTGAGGTATTGCGTTTCCACCTCGGGAAACGCGCCGGTGCCGTTGAACACGCCATAGGGCGAAAGCCGGATACCAACACGGTCAGCGCCAATGGCCGCGACCGTGGCGCGGGCGATTTCGAGCGCCAGACGATTGCGGCGTTCGTTGCTGCCGCCGTATCCATCGGTGCGCAGGTTGACGTGCGGATTCAGGAACTGTTCGATGAGATAGCCGTTGGCGCCATGCAGTTCGACCCCATCAAAGCCCGCTTCCATCGCAAGTTTCGCGCTGGCTACGTATTCGTCGATGACGTGTGCAAGGTCGTCATTGGTCATCGCTCGAGGTGGGCTGTGCGGCTGCATGCCCTGCGTATCGGTAAACATTTCGCCCGGGCACGTGGCGGATACGGGACCGACCACCTCGGCGCCTGTCGGCAGGTTAGCGACATGCGCCACGCGCCCACAGTGCATGAGCTGCAGGAATATCTTGCCGCCCTGATCATGCACGGCATTGGTTGTGGCGCGCCACGCTTCCGCCTGCGCCGTGTTGTAGAGCCCGGGGATCCGTGGGTAGCCCAGCCCGTTCGGGCTGGGCGAGGTACCCTCGGTGATGATCAGCCCGGCAGTCGCGCGTTGACCGTAGTAGGTAGCCATCAACGAATTGGGGGTGTGCTCGGGCGTAGCCCGACTGCGCGTCAAGGGTGCCATCACCATACGGTTGGCGAGGTTCAGCGAGCGGAAGGTGAATCGGTCAAACAGCATTGGGGGAACTCCTGAAAGCGGATCGCACCTTCAGGCTGCGGCGGGGATGGTTGGCCGACGAAGCGAGGAGGGTCTTGGAAATGCAGCCTAGAAACCATGGTCGTTCGGGTCTGTTCGCTGGCGTACATCCAGCAGCGAGCTACCGTGAGACCAAACACGGCAAGAACTGGGTTGCCGCGGACCGAACATAGCGCATGACATCTGGTCCGAATAGACGAACCGAAGTTCGATTTGCCGTCATTGCGAGCTTTTTGTATGCCTGCGAAACGGCATACTTCGTTCGGCCCTCGACGACTCTTCCTCGTGGCTGAAGCCGCTCCCACAGGATTGGGCTGGTGGCAATTCGCAGCTCTTTGAATGTTGCTGGAATAATTTCCTGAAGCGAACGTTCCACGGAGTGTCGTCAAGGCCCGAACGAAGTATGCCGTTTTTCGAGCATACAAAAAGCTCGCAATGACGGTGATCCTTGAGCCTGCGTTCACAACGAACCTGCCGATTGTGCTCGAAGTACCGTATTCGGAATCAGTC
>JBEIPT010000248.1:0-5828 GCA_040376895.1 Lysobacteraceae bacterium
GAACGATGTGCCCGACCTGTTGTGGTGCCGAACGAACGATCTGCAGCAACCGGGTGTGATCGATGTCCATCAGATCACAGCCTACCCGAATGTCCACGACTATCTTGTGCACCGAATTGCCGTGATGGGCGTTCAGTAGTCGATCACCCAACCAGTCAGGCGAAAAGCTCAGCCCGCCTGGACTCGATTCCGCCCGGCCGCCTTGGCGGCATAAAGCGCCAGATCGGCATGCCGCAGCAGAGAATTGAGTTTGCTCTCGGTCTGCTCCGGGGTCACCGTCGCGACACCAATGCTGACGCGCAACGGAATGGGATGTTCTGCGAACGCAAACTCGCTGATTTCGACGGCGGCGCGCAAGCGTTCAGCGACGTGCATGGCTGCCGCCAGATCGGCATCCGGCAACAAGGCCGCGAACTCTTCTCCACCGTAACGTCCAAGCAGGTCACTGGCACGCAGACTGTCCTTCAGTGCCGCGACAATCTTCAGCAACGCATGGTCACCCACCTCGTGGCCATATCGGTCATTGACTCGCTTGAAATGGTCCGCATCGATCAGCAACAGCGATACCGACATCTTGCGCCGGGCGGCAGCCAACAGGGTCCGTTCGGCTTCCGCTTCGAAAGAGCGGCGATTGGCGACACCGGTCAGCGGGTCCACCGCCGCCAGTCGTTCGAGTTCCGTCTGCAGGCGGTCTTTTGCCATCAGCGCGATACCGAGCGTGGCAATCATCGGCAAGGACTGGAAAAACACCGACATCGACAGGCCAAAATCACCCTGTGTGCCATCTGCGATGCCGGTGCCGATGAACACCAGCGTCAGGGTGCGGGCAAACAGGATGGCGGTGCCGATCGTGAACACTGCAAAACAGAGCCGATCGGAGTCCAGCCAGGGTTTACTGCGCGCACGCCACAAGCGCACTGCCGACATGGCAACGAGTCCACACAGGAACGACGCCGTCCACGCCTCATGCCAGACCGGCATCAGTTCGAACACCTGGGTGATCAGCACCGAACCGCACAACTCGAACACCGGCAGCGCAAACACCCAGCGCGGCGGCCGGGTGGCGCCGGTCACCATGCAGAACGCCCGGTAAAACTCGCCAAGGGCCACGACCAGCAGAAAATTGGCCAGCAGCGGCGACAGCCAGAATGGCAACCGATCGGCCAACGCAATCAGCAACCAGACCGCAGGCTGAAGAACGACGCCATATGCCCAATGCCGCAAACCACGATCCAGGCCGGCATTCTCATGCCGACGCACGCTGAACAGGGCGAAACTCATCATCAGCGTGTTCAACGCCGACAGCAGCACGACGGTTGCAAGATCAAGGCTCATGATTTGCAAGCCTAACATTGCCGAAACCCGGTTTTTCCATATTCCGGTCGGCAATTGGGTAAACTGTGAGCATGTTGAGCTTTTCAGATCTCGAGCTGCGTCGTGGCGGCCGTCCCCTCATCCAGCATTTCTCCGCCCAGATCCACCTTGGACAAAAGGTGGCCGTGGTCGGCCGGAATGGCTCGGGCAAATCCAGCCTGTTCGCCCTTGTCCTGGGCGACCTCCATGCCGATGCCGGCGACTGTTCGATGCCCAGAAATTGGCGTGTCGGCAGCGTCGCGCAGCATGTCGAAGCGAGCGATCAGCCCGCGATCGACTTCGTGCTCGACGGTGACGCCGAGCTTCGCCGCATCGAAGCCGCTCTGATCGTGGCCGAAGATGCGCACGATGCCCACGGCATCGGGCATTGCCATGAGTTGCTGCACGCCATAGACGGTTACGGCGCGCGCGCTCGGGCCGGCACCTTGCTGCATGGTCTGGGTTTCAAGCCCGAACAACAAACCCAGCCGGTCGCCAGCTTCTCCGGCGGTTGGCGCATGCGCCTGGCGTTGGCGCGCACGCTGATGCAGCGCGCCGACCTGATGCTGCTCGACGAACCAACGAACCATCTGGACCTGGACGCAGTGATCTGGGTGCAGGACTGGCTCAGAGCCTTCGAGGGCACCCTGCTCGTCATTTCGCATGACCGGGATTTCCTCGACGCGATCAGCACGCATACGCTGCACCTGCATTCCGAACGCGCCACGATGTACGTGGGCAACTACTCGCAGTTCGAGCGCACGCGCGCCGAGCGTCTGCGTCTGCAATCCATGCAGCATGTTGAACAGGCCAAACGGATTGCCCACCTGCAGAAGTTCGTCGACCGTTTCAAGGCCAAGGCCAGCAAGGCCAAGCAGGCCCAGTCACGCGTCAAGATGATCGAGCGCATGGAGAAAGTGGCGCCGATGTTGGCCGAAGCCGAATTCGACTTCGAGTTCCGGGTCCCCGACAAGCTGCCGAGTCCGCTCATCCGGCTCGACGACGTGGCGGTCGGTTATGGCGAACGAACCGTACTCTCGGGTATCCGCTTCAATCTGGCGCCCGGTGATCGTCTCGGCGTGCTCGGCCCGAATGGCGAGGGCAAATCAACCCTGATGAAGCTGCTTGCCGGCGTCATCAACGTCCAGGACGGCCAGGTTGTCCGGCACCCGGAACTGAAACTCGGTTACTTCGCGCAGCACCAGCTCGAGCAACTGGATCCTTCGGCTTCGGCGATCGACCATTTCCGCAAATTGTCGCCGGGCACTTCCGACCAGGTCCTGCGTGATGTGCTTGCGAGCTTCCTGTTCCGCGGCGAGCGCGCGTTCGAACCGGTCGGTCCGTTCTCCGGCGGCGAAAAAGCCCGATTGGCTCTGGCCATGATCGTCTACCAGAAGCCGAATCTGTTGCTGCTGGACGAACCGACGAACCATCTTGATCTCGACATGCGTCAGGCTTTGGAGTTGGCGCTGAACGACTTCGACGGAGCGCTGGTGCTGGTCGCACATGATCGCCACCTGATGTCGGCCTGCTGTGACCAGTTTGTCCGTGTAGCCGATGGTCAGGTCGCCGAATTCGATGGTGACCTGGACCAATATGCCGACTGGCTGACGCGCCGTCGGCGCGAATTGGCGAATGGCGGTTCGGGCAATCAATCCGGCAGCGGCGAACGCAAGCCGTCGAAGGACCAGCGCAAGAACGACGCCGATGCGCGAGCGCGCGAAAAACCCATGCGCGAGCGCGTCAAGAAGTGCGAACAATCGATGGCGCGCTTTCAGGCACGTTTGGCGGAAATCGAAAAAGCCCTGTTGGCACCGGGCCTGTACGAACCTGCCGGGGCAACGCAGTTGCGTACGCTGACCACCGAACAGACCGATCTGCGCAAGCAGTTGGAAACCATCGAGGCCGAATGGCTGGAATTGGTGGAAGCGCTGGAATCGGCCTGAGCTGCTTGGTTGTTGTGTAGTCTGCGGCTGTATGAGCCACTCCCACACACGCCGCGCGGTGACAAGCCCGGACAGTTGATTTACACCTTCGCGAACACCAACGCGGCACCTGCCGCGATCAACGCGAATCCGAGCAGATGGTTCCAGCGCAGCGGTTCGCCCAGGTAGGTCACCGCAAACACGGTAAACACCGACAGGGAGATGACTTCCTGGATGGTCTTGAGCTCCGCAGCCGAGTAGACGCGATGGCCGATGCGGTTGGCCGGCACCTGAAGGACGTATTCAAAGAATGCGATGGCCCAGCTCACCAGCACGACCAGCCACAGCGCACTTTGCTTGAACTTGAGATGCCCGTACCAGGCAAATGTCATGAACACGTTGGAACCGAACAACAGCACGATCGGCATCCAATGAGCCTGCGACGGCCAAGCCATCAAGCCTGAGCCTCCAGGAACCTCGCCTCGTACATGAGGGTGTTGATTCGGGACTCCTGGCCAGGTTCGAACTGCACACCAAGGTTGTCTTCTCCCGAGCGGACGATGTGACCGGACAGCGCAATCACGGTTTCCTGATCGAGCATGAAATAGACCCGCACCATGGTGCGCTCGATGACTGGCCATTTGCGCGGCTTGCCAAGGCGCGCGCCGCCTTGCGACAGATCCCAGACCTCGGTCAGGTAGCCTTCGTCAGCGAGCACGACCAAGGCGGCCGTGAAGATGTCCTTGCGAGGGTGTCGACGTTTTTCGTGGGCTTCCATGTCTCGATTCAAGCGGCTTGGGCTCTTCAGCACAAGCACGATTCGGGCCGGCCGACATTTCTTCACGTCTTGACGGTATTTTCACTATGTCCTCACGTTATTCGGGGTCAAATGCTCACAGATGTGATGGCTAAGGAGCCCCCAGACATGACCATGCGTGAAGAAGGCCCAGGATTGGTTCTGCTCGTCGAAGACAATCGCGGCATCGCCGAGATGGTTGGTGAGTTCCTTGAACGTCGTGGCTACAGCGTCGACTACGCCAGTGATGGCGTGACCGGCCTGCATCTGGCGGTCACGAACGACTACGACGCCATCGTGCTCGATCTGATGCTGCCCGGCATGGATGGGCTGCAGTTGTGCCGGAAACTCAGGCACGACGCGAAAAAGTCGACGCCGGTTCTGATGTTGACGGCGCGCGACACGCTGGACGACAAGCTCGCCGGTCTCGACGTCGGCGCAGACGATTATCTGATCAAGCCGTTCGAAATCCGCGAGCTGGAAGCCCGCCTGCGCGCCCTGATCCGCCGAGATCGCCGCCAGGTATCCGCCGAGATCCTGCGTGTCGCCGATTTGACGCTCGACACCGCCACGTTGCGCGCAACCCGCGGCGGCAAGGACCTTGACCTGTCGCCGATCGCCCTCAAGCTCCTGATGATCCTGATGCGTGAATCACCGCGCGTCGTCAGCCGTCGGGATATCGAGCGCGAGGTCTGGGGCGATCTGCTGCCCGATTCCGACACCCTGCGCAGCCATCTCTACAATCTCCGCAAGGCCATCGACAAACCTTTCGCCAAACCCTTGCTGCACACCATCCACAGTTCCGGCTACCGCTTGGCCGACCTGGATGCCGAACTCGCCCAGCACTCGGCCTGAACACGATGCGTGAACACGGCGGCGGCCTGCGCAGCAAACTGTGGGTCGCCTTCGTCATGCAGGTGGTCGCCATCGGGCTTGCCACCTTGTTCGGTGTCTACGCCGCGATGCTGGTGCTGCGCGACGTTCTGATCAAGCAAGCGCTGGTCAACGAAGCGCAGCATTACTGGACCTTGTTCGACAAGGACCCGGGCTCCGCGTTGCCCAACACATTCAACATGCACGGGTATGCCCGCCCCGATGGCGGCACCGAAATCAACGTGCCCATTCAGTTGCGGGGACTTCTGCCGGGATATCACTCGGTCAACCAGCTGGGTGGTGACGAACTGGTGTTCGTCTCTGATCACCAAGGCCATCGTCTCTGGTTGGTCTTCGACCAGCAGCAGGTTCACCAGTTGGCCTTGTGGTTCGGCTTTTTCCCGCTGGCACTGGTGCTCGGCGCGGTCTATGTCGTGAGCTTTTTCACCTACCAGATGTCGCGCAGCGCCATTTCACCGATCGTGCGACTTGCCGAAACGGTGCGCGCACTGGACCCGCGTCAGCCCGAGCTCAGTGTCATCTCGCCCGATCGTTTGCCCGACAAGGCCGATCTTGAGGTGCGCACACTGGCCGAAGCAATCCACAACTTCGCTGCGCGAAACCAGGAGTTTCTGGCGCGCGAACGCGCGTTCACGCGAGATGCCAGTCACGAACTGCGGACACCGCTGACCGTAATCAAGGTTGCCACTGACATCGTGCTTGCCGAAGAACAGCTCAGCAACTACGGCAGCAGGTCGATGGACCGCATCAAACGTGCGGTCATCGACATGGAAAACCTGATCCAGGCTTTCCTGATCCTCGCTCGCGAAGGCGACATGAGCCTGAAGAACGAGCAAATCGAGGTCAACGAGATCGTGCGC
>JBEIPT010000554.1:0-2123 GCA_040376895.1 Lysobacteraceae bacterium
AACGGCGACACGCCGGCAACGCCCGATTCCATGCCGATTTGCGAGGGGATTCCGGCGATGACCGCCTCGTGGTGTGGTGTGGGACCAGGATCGGTGGTTGTCACAGTCAGACGATACGGCCCGAGGACATCGCGAATGCAGTCGACGGCTGCCATCCACGTGGCTTCGCTTCCCGAGAACTCTGACACCGTGCGCGTGCCGGAGATCAAGGTGGATCGATTGTTCGACGAATCGTTGCTCATGCTTTGGACAAACGTGCAGTTGTCGGTCTGACAGTTGTTCAAGTAGACCAATCGGAAGTTGCCGTCACCACCATCCACTCGCGCCATCGCCGCATCGATGTCGGTTGTCTCGGACCCTACCGTGACCACCACATCGGTGCCCAAGGTTACGTCGCAGTTGTTGTTCGCGCAGGGCAGTCCGTTGAAGACGACGCCGCTGAACTGAGGATGCGAGAACCGAACAAAGTATGCGGCAGCAGGCAAGTCGGCCAACCGCCAGGTTCCGTCGGGTCGTGACTCTGTCGATGCGACCTCTGCCCCGGAAACGGTGTGCAGATGTATGGTGGCTCCGCCCAAAGGCTCATTGCGTCCAGCATCGACGACACGACCCGACAACGCACCAGCGCCTTGCAAAACGAAGTTGATGTCCTCCGACGGTGTTCCGATTTGTACCGGGACAAGGTTGCCGCTGGCCGGGGCACACTGCGACAGCGGGCAAGGCACGGCATCAAAAAGGATCGGCACAAAGCCGTTGGCCTGCGCCATAACCAGACCGGGTGCTGCGTCCAGACCACCGATTCGATAGGCACCAGCGAAGTCGGTGATTGCCTCGACTCGTGGCGCCTCGGAGAAATCGACCACATCTGCGGCAAACAGTCTGACCTTCGCGCCGGTGACGGGCAGGCCGCCAGATGACACGAGACCACGAATCGATCCGCCGGAGGACAGAACGATCCCCGGTCCGGCGACTACCTGTCCTTTCGCGAACTCGATCGGCGAACCTGTCGCTGGATCACACACCAACAGCGCACAAGGTACATCCGGATGCAGCTCGGTCAAACACTCGGTATCCGCAGTCGGACCGCAAAGCAGCGACGCTGCGCCAATCCGGACTGATCCGGTACCCGGCAACTCCAGCGTCGCAACGCCGGACGCCGTCACCTGTTCACGCGCAGTCTCCGACAGGGCATCACCGAACCAGTACAGCACACGTCCGTCGATCAACTGCAAGGTCCCGGCATCCCTCACCGAAACGCTGACTCGCGCCGGCGGTGCGAGCGAAAAGTCGATGCCGTTCCGAATCTCACTGCCGACGATCGTCTGCGACACCGCGGTGCCACGACACAGACCGTTCCAGCACTGTCGCGCCGGGAACACTTCGTCGCCAAACGTCCCGCCGCCCAGCGCTTCAATGTCGTAGCTACCCGGAGACACGACCAGTGTGTAGTCGCCCAGTCCGTCGGTGCTGGTTGTTGCCGCCACCGAAGCCGTCCCTGCGACCAGCGCACGGACCGTGATGCCGGTCAATGCCTGCGCATCACTCAAGCGCACCACGCGCCCCTTGATCTGCGCACCTTGAGTCAACGTGAAATCGATGCCCGACACCGTGGCGCCACCGCTGACCACAACCGGCGTCGGCGTCCCCGGCGGCTCACAACAGGGTTGCTCCAGATACAACTCACTGGAAAAGCCAGCGCGCGTTGCCACAACGGCATACGTCCCGTCGGGCACCGTGACCGAAAAGGTCCCGTCCGACCCACTCAGCGCAGAAAACTGATTGCCGGGAGCACTGAGACTTGCTGCAAGGACCGTCGCGCCGGCGATGCCCGTCGCGGTGCCGTCAATTCGAACCGTGCCCTGAATCTCTGCAGCATGAGTCGGAGTAAGTAACCCCGCCAGGAACCAGACGGCAAAGGCAAGAATGAGTCTGCTCACTGTATCTCCATGACTCAGGTGGGTTGCGTGATCACGCCAAGCCGGATTGTCGCCGCTTTTCCGCAGAGTTTCGCTTTTGGCTGAATATCTGCCTATTGAACCCCGGTTGGCGTGGAGAACCGCCAATCGGGTCGCCTGAATCACCGAATAGTCTGATCGACACATGCTGGCAACTTTCGCAGCCCT
>JBEIPT010000307.1:0-4695 GCA_040376895.1 Lysobacteraceae bacterium
CCGTCGCCATTCACGTCGCCGGCATTGGCAACGCTGAAACCTGTTTGCAGGTTGAGCGCACTCGGTCCAAGTGACCCGTCGGGAAGTGACGTTGCCAGCGTAGCCTGAGCCTGCGGCGCATGAGTGAACATGGAAAAGGTACCGACCAACAACAGGGCACTGAGTGCAGTAGAACGAAGCATGGAGATCACCTGGGGAGCGAAAGCATCCGCAGCATCGGGAGCCACCGCGGCCTCGACCTGCTTTTGCGCAAGTGAAGTCTTGGGGTTTGTCATCCCAGGTTGTATCGCTTGTTCTAGGGACGCGAACCGGTTGACACGTCCGGGCGGGCCGCGGTGGGCGCTGTCAATGACTCCGCGCGACCCGATCCGCCACTCCGGAATGCGCCGGGGTGTTTGGCATTACGGCCAAAATCCGGGATCAAGTTCGTCTCTTCGTGGCCAAAGGCGTCGCGCGGTTATCGGCGATCAGCGATCGGCGACGAGATGGCGGGGATCCAACGGTTGAGAAGGAGTCTGGTGGCACTGGGGAAAGCGGGTGGATTCCCGCTTTCGCCGGAATGACGCTTTTTTGTGGTGCTGCACTTCCTGAAGGCCCGGGTAACTGGCGCAATTCACCGCCACCCGTGATCCCCGCGAACGCGGGGATCCAGTCATTGAGAGCGTATCTCACTCAGCAGAATGGGGAGGGGATTCGCGCTCTCGCGGGAATGACAGCGTTCTTTGCGGAAATGCCTGAGCTTCACGCCACGCGTTGGATCGGCGTTGCGCGAGCCTGGCAAGCTGTTCACTCGAATCCATCCCGAAACATTGGATCTGCCGCTGGCGCAGCGGAGACCACCCAGAATCCACCCACCACCTCAAAATTCGCCCCACTCGACGGCTGAAGCGGATCGGCGTCGACTTGGCCAATCGTGCCGCTGACACTGAAATTGCCGCCCGCGCTGGTGCCTCCGCCAGCATCGGTAGTCGCCCAATCCAGGGTCAGGGCATTTCCCTCCGGCGCCTTGGTACTGGCCCACGCGGGAAAAACACTGGAGGCAAGACACATTCCCAGCGCCAGAATCCGGGCGCGCCCATGGGTCACGATCGGCTGGGCCCTCATGTGCACTCCGGGTTCGCACAGATACGGAGACGCAAGTCCTGATTCAATTCGTCATAAAAGGCCAGTACCGGGCGTCCGTCACTGCGCAGCCCCAACGCAATGGCCTGACCGAAATTGCCGCCTTCGATGACCAATCGATTTGACCCGGCAGTGCACGCTGCATTGGTGCAGTCGAACAGTCTCACCTGTGCCTCGTCGACCGAGAGGTACCGGCCGAAAGCGATCAGAAGGTTTCCGTTGCTTCGAAGTTTCACGGCGCCGCCTTGATCTGTGACCTCTGCATCGAGGACGCTGAATGAAGCGCTCGTGCAATCGGCATCGCTGCAGTCGAATGACGTGAGAGTGGAGGCTGTTCCATACATCGTGATGAACGGCCGCCCGTCATTTCGCAGCACCATCGAAACAGGGTATCGGGAGGTATTGGGCGTCAATGTCCGCAGGACTCCGGCGCTACAGGCAACGTCGTTGCAATCGAACACGCGCACGGACGTGGCGGCTCCAGCATTGCCACCTATGACAATCAGCGGGCGCCCGTCGGCACGAATGGCGACACTGGTTCCGGTCGGAACGCCGCCGGGCAAGGCACGCCGTTGCCCGCTGCTGCAGGTGACATTATCGCAGTCGTAAACATGCAATCCACTCAGACTGTCGTAGTAGACGATGAATGGCCGCCCGTCCGTGCGCAATGCCATCGACAGGTACTGATTCACATTGATCGTGTCGTCCAGTATGCGCGCTGAACCGGTAGTGCACGCGACGTTGTTGCAGTCATAGAGCTTCAGCGACAGATTGGAAACGTCACGGTACGCGACTACCGGGAAACCATTGGGGCGAATGGCGATCGAGATGTCTTCGCCTACATCACCCGCGCTGTCCAAGGTGCGCCGGGTACCGCTGGCACAGACAGGATCGGCACAATCGTAGAGGCGCAGCGAGCCATTCGAATTCTCGTGGTATGCCAGAACGGGACGATCGTCGTTGCGAATGGCCATGGCGACGAACTTGCCGACATCGCCGACGCTGTCGAGCACTCGGTCGAACTTCACGGGCAGAAGCTCGCAATCCAGGGTTCCATCAATGTTGATGCCACGGAAGTATTCGCCATCACCGCAACTGCCCGTAATCCGGGTTTGCACCTGAGCGACGTCGATCTGCGCAGCACCGACCGCACCAGGCGCAATCTTGGCGGTGGTCACGTTGGCATCGACGATGGCTTGGGTGTCCACGGAATTGTCCGCCAGTTCAGATGACATGACTGCATTGGCACCGATGTCGGCCACCCCGACGCTGTCGTTCACGATCCGCACGCTGTCGATTGCGTCGGTAGCAATCATGGTATTCGTGACGCCCCCTGTGGCGATCGCCAATGCGCCGGTTGTGGTGATGGGGCCTCCTGCAAGTCCGGCTCCGGCACTGACACTGGAAACCCCGACGTTGTCGATCCCGTCGATGAACCCGGTCGGCATGGCGGTCAGCCCGGTCCACGGCGTAGTGTTGGCACGCAGCGCTTCCGGTGTGGCCCGCAACAACTGGCGGGGGTTCAATACCGTGTAGGGATCGATGCTGGCGCCGGGCCGCACGCGCAGTTCGAGGAAGCGCTGCTGACCGGAGAAGGTCGCCGCGCCGAAGTCCAGCGCCACCGTGAACAGACCGTCGGCTACCGGGACATCGCCGATATCCGGCGCGCAAATCAGGGGCGCCGCGGAAACGAGGCTATCGAACAGGCAGGCCTGGAAGTCGTACAGCCCGGTAGCAGGCTGACCTGACTCCTTGAGTTGTCCCTGATAACTGAACGCATTGCCCAATGTCTGTGCTTGGGTTGCGGACATCACGCCACACGTCAGTGCGGTGGCGAACAAGCCTTTCAGTGCAGTCCTGATCATGATGAAACTCCGGAAGCTTGCTCATCCTACGGAAAAAGCGATCGGATTGGTTCATATCGTGTTGGATGCCTGAGCGCCCCCGGATTCACCCCGTGTGCCCACCGGGTAGCGTAAAGTTCGTGGCAAGCACTTCGGAGTCTGCACATGAAACACCACAAACTGCTTCTCACCCTCGCCGGCCTGATCCTGGTGGCCGTTGGGTGGTGGCTGGTGCAATGGTGGCGCGGGCCTGCCTTGGCCGGATATGAAGTGGTGTCGCGGCCGCTGGTTCAGACGGTCGTGGCCACGGGTCGGGTGGTGTCGGTTTCAAGGGCTCAGGTTGGCAGTGCCATCACTGGTGTGGTCGTTGAGCGGCTGGTGAAGGAAGGCGATTCCGTGTTGCCGGGCGATGTTCTGGCGGTGCTGCGTGCGGATGATCTGGAATCCGCGGTGCGCGAAGCGGAAGCCGCGCTGGCGCAATTGCAGCAATCGACCCGGCCGCAGGCTCAGGCATCCTTGCGCGAAGCCGAAGCACGACTGGTACAGGCCAGTCGTGAGGCCACACGTCGCCGCGAGCTGTTTGGGCGGCAACTGATTGCACGCGAGTCCATGGAGCAGGCGATTCAAGACGAAACGATCGCGCGCGCCGCGGCCGAACAGTCTCGACTTGCCGCGAAATCTTTGGCGGCCGGGCATCCCAACGAAGCCGCCGCGTTGGCACGGGTAACCACGGCTCGCGCCCAACTCGCCAAGACCACGATTCGGTCCGAAGTTGCTGGTGTGGTGCTGACCAGGAATGTGGAACCCGGCGATCTGGTGCAACCGGGGCGGGTGCTGTTCGACATCGCACGGGCCGGCGATACCGAAGTGCTGGTACCGCTCGATGAGAAGAACCTTGAGGTGCTGGCGATGGGCCAACCGGCGCAGTGTATTGCCGACGCGTATCCATCGCGGCCATTTCCGGCCAAGGTCACGTTCATTGCACCGAGCGTGGATCCGCAACGTGGTTCAGTGGATATCCGCCTGACTGTCGCCCCGGTGCCGGACTTCCTGCGCCAGGACATGACGGTATCGGTGAACGTGGAAACCGGCCGGCGCGACACTGCGGTCGTGGTGCCGAACGATGCACTGGGTGCGATCTACCGTGACCAGGCCGAAGTCTGGATGGTGGTCAACGGACGCGTCACCCGCCGTTCGGTGACCCTGGGCCTGCGCGGCTTGGCCATGACCGAAATCACTGCCGGTCTGAAGGCTGGAGACTGGATCGTCGCCGATGCCGAGGCACCGCTTGTCGAAGGCGGTCGTGCGCGAGTGCTGGCCAGTGACTTGCCCATGGCGACGGCCGATGCCGCCACGCGCAAGGAACTACCGGCCAAGTTCAACTGACGCCGATGTGGATTCAATGGACCATCGCCACCAAGTTCCTGCGTGAAGGAAAAACGCAGAGCACGCTGATTCTGGTCGGCATTGCGGTCGGTGTGGCCGTGATCGTCTTCCTGACGGCGCTGATCACCGGCCTGCAGGGCAACATCATCAACCGGACGCTCGGCACCCAAGCCCACATCAAGGTGCAGCCGACCGAGGAGATCAACCGGATCCTGCCGCCTGCGGATGGCACCGTACAACTGGTACTGGAGAACAAGCGCGCCCAGCGCCTGCGCTCGATCAACAATTGGCAGCAGGTACGAGACACACTCGACACACTGCCGCGGGTGACCGCGGTATCCCC
>JBEIPT010000235.1:0-6082 GCA_040376895.1 Lysobacteraceae bacterium
ACGTCGCCATGGCCGGCGACGGCATCAACGACGCACCGGCTCTGGCCGCGGCCGACGTGGGCATCGCCATGGGCACCGGGACCGACGTCGCCATGTCGAGCGCACAAGTGACCCTGGTCAAGGGTGACCTGCGCGGCATCGTACGTGCGCGGCAGATCTCGCAGGCCACCGTGCGCAACATGCGCCAGAACCTGACGTTCGCGTTCGCCTATAACGCACTCGGCGTGCCGATCGCGGCTGGCGCACTGTTTCCAGTCTTCGGCTTGTTGCTCAGCCCGATGATCGCCGCGTTGGCGATGAGCCTCTCGTCGGTGTCGGTCGTGGCGAATGCGCTGCGACTGCGAGCTCGGCGGTGAACGTGTCCACGTCTCAGACTAGTGCCTGGACCGGGCGTATTGCGCTCGGCCCGGGGTGGGCGGTGTTCGCGGGACGCGCTGGCGACAATCGCGTGCACCGCCATCCGGCCCTGCAGCTCGCCCTGGGTGAGGGGCAAGCCGTACGTGTCGAAATCGAAGGTCGCCTGGTGGAAGCTCTAGGTGTGCTGATTGGACCGGATGTCGCCCATCATCTGCACCCAGGCTCGGTCTGGTTGCTCTATGTAGAGCGAACCTCCGTACCGGGACGCCGCTTGGCCGCCACTTGCGAGGCAGGCTCTCGTCGGCTGTCGGCGGAAGAATGTGCCCAGCTGCGGGCACTTTGGTCCTCCCCCAGCGAGCGGGCAGAACCCATCGAAGCGCTGGTTGACGCGCTGTCGGCGGCGCCGACTTCACCTCGGGTCGAGTCGGCCTCCACGCGTCGGGTGCGCGAGGTCATCAGCGCGTTGCCGCAACGATCGTCTCAAGGCTGGAAGCTGAGCGCGATGGCCGCCGAGGCCGCTTTGTCGCCCAGCCGCTTCGCCCATGCGTTTCGTGACCAGACCGGCATGGCTGTCCGTCCCTACCTGCGCTGGTTGCGATTGGCACGGGCACTGCAGGCAGCATCCCACGGCCAGTCGCTGACCGATGCGGCTCATGAGGCCGACTTCGCCGATGCGGCACATTTCACCCGCACCATGCGCCGTCACTTCGGCGTGACACCCGGTAGCGTGCTGCGTTCTTTGCGGGGCTGAGCGAGCGGAGCCAGCCGATACGTTCAATTCCTCGGCATTCGACGCCCGCGACACTGCGGGCATCGATCCTGAGGACCTCACATGCGATTGAACACACTGCTGCGCTATGCCGCTTATCCGCTAATCTTGGGTGGCATCACGACGTTCGTCCTGATCTGGACGACGCTGGGAAGGACGCCATGGCCAGCCTTCTTTCTCATCGCGTTGGTTGGCATGCTCGCGGTCGCTGTACTCGAACACCTTCAGCCGTTCCAGACGGACTGGAACCACGACCACCACGACACAGTCACCGACGCCATCCACGTGTTGGTGAACCTAGTCCTGATGGCGGGCGCGGCGTATGGCCTTCACTTGCTGATTGGCCGAGTGCCGACCACGGCGCTGTGGCCGCAGACCTGGCCGATCGCGCTGCAAGTGCTACTCGCCGGCGCCATCATCGATCTCGGTCTGTATGCGATGCATCGCCTTAGCCATCAGGTTCCCTGGCTGTGGCGGCTGCACGCCATTCACCACAGCGCCAAACGGTTGTACTGGATGAACGGCGATCGCCGGCATCCGTTGAGTGCACTGCTGCTCGCCGGTCCGGGCTTGGTCGCAGCTGTGCTGCTCGGGGCACCTGCGGCCGTGATCACCGCCTGGCTCACGATACTGACCGTCCACCTCGCATTCCAACACGCCAATCTCGATTACTCGCTGGGGCCGCTGCGTCGCTGGATCGGCTGTGCCGAACTGCATCGCTGGCACCATCGCCGCGACTACGTCGATGCACAGGTCAACTTCGGCGAGTTCTGGCTGGTGTGGGATTGGGCGTTTGGTACGCGCTTCGATGAGCTTCGCCCAGTGGGCGAGGATGACGTGGGGCTGGAGGAGACGCGGTTCCCGACTTCCTACGTTGGCCAGCTTCGGTGGCCGTTTTGCCAGGCCGCTCAAACTGGTGGTGCGCCGCCAATCTAGCGTCGTGGGGTTGCCCTCAACGGGCTACGAAAGTACTCGCGTCGACCCGCTGACGGGAGACGGTTCGAGTTTTGGGTTTTTTGGGCTAATGGGCCTTACGGGCCTCAGCAACGAAAGCTCGGACTAAAGGCAAACGCAAAGGAGCTAGAGCAACAGCTAAGGCCAACAGGCGAGGATTCCATCAGCTAAGGGTTGTTCGAGCACCCCGGTCGCACGAACCCTGGTCGCGGTGATCCAGGCAGGCGTGCAAACTTTACATTTTTGGGCGTTGGGCAAACTTAGCCAACCTGCATCCAGAATCTGCGTGGCAAGGGTCGTTGTCTATCTGCCGGAAGCCAGAGCGCGTTCAGCCTGAGGCGAACGGCCGGTCCAGCGCACATGGGCATGAGTCAGACTCGCGGCATGCGAGTAGCCGAGCAGAAACGCGATATCACCGACGCCCAGAGCCGGATCACGCAGATATCGTGCCGCCAGTTCCCGGCGCGTGTCGTCGAGGAGTTGTTTGAAGCTGGTGCCTTGCTCGCGCAATTGCCGCTGCAGGGTTCGCAGCGACAGACCCAGGCGCCGCGCGATGCCAGTGGCATCGGGTTCGCCGGACGTCAGGGCGTCCTGGATCGCTGAAGCGGCTCGCGTCAACACGGACTCCCGCTCCAGCCTTTGAACATTCACGGCCAATCGACGATCCTGCGTGCTCGATTGTTTTCGATCGGCAGACGCCAGGGGGGCATCGAAGTTCTGACCGTCGAACCAGATCTCGTCGTGTTCGGAAGAGAAACTCACCGGGCATCGGAACAGCCGGCCATATTCACGCCAGACGCCTTGAGGCGCACCGCGGCGCAACCGCAATAGCGTTGGTGCGAGGTCACGGCCGCCCAAGCTGCGACAAAGGCGCAACACCGAGTACATCAAAGCATCGATCGCCTCCTCAGCAATCTCCGCCTCCGCAGGATTAACCCGCAACCGAACCGAACCATCGACACGATCCAGTTTCAGTTCGGCGACTTCGGTGACGACCGCAATGAAGCGCGCAAGCCGACAAAGTGCCGACCACAATGAATCGCTCGCCATCAGGGCGGCCATCAAGGCCGGACTGCCAGCCGGCAAACCCATCCGGGCGACCTCGAGTCCAAACGCCGGGTCTCCAGTGTGCGCCACACAGGCTCGCCATAGTCGCGCCGTTGTGGCGCTGGGCAAACGGGCATCGGGGTCGTCGAGCAATGCTGGCTTGATGCCCGCTGCGGCAAACAATGGTGCGGCGTCGATGCCCCGCGCATGCAAGGCTGCCGCAACCGAACGTGTCCAGCCGGCAAGCGTACTGGCCATTACCCTGCCTTGAACCCGTTCAGGAGTCGCCCGTGGCAGGGTTCCCGAATTTGGCGTGTGAAATCAAATGGCGACATGCACGATGGCCTAAAGTCTCCGTCCATGTGGTGAGGATGAACGGGTGAACCGGTGAGTGCAATCGAAACTCTTTCCGAAGAACACAGGATCGCCAGGATCCAGGGCGTGATCCGTGATGCCGAAGCCACTCTGCGTGAGCGGCACCCTTGGCTGCGCCATCAGGATCTGATCGGGGCCGGCATTCTGGTTCTTGCGATTTCCGGCATGGTCCTGACCGCGATGGCGGGCGTGAACGGCATGTTGCCGGTTTGGCTGAGCATTCCTCTGGTCGCGGTGTTTGCATCACTCACGCATGAACTCGAGCATGACCTGATCCACTGGATGTATTTCCGCCGTCGACCTTGGGTACATCACTTGATGATGGCGCTGGTCTGGCTTGCTCGCCCGAGCACGATCAATCCCTGGTTGCGGCGGCATCTGCACTTCAATCATCACAAACATTCAGGGACCGCGGTCGACATCGAAGAACGCGCCATTACCAACGGTGAGCCCTGGGGAATCCTGCGCTTGTTGATGACGGCAGATGCCGGTGTTTCGGTGCTGGCCCGAGCGTCACGTGCCAAAGACCTGCGGACGACCTGGCGACACATCTGGCGAGCTGCCCTCGCCTACTTTCCACTGGGCTGGTTGCATTGGGGACTGTGGTGGTCGTTTCTTGCCTACCATGGTGTCAACGCGGCAGCAGCGATGATGGGTCAGGTTGTGCTTTGGCCCGATGCGGTGGTCGCTGCCCAGCCCATTCTGTCTGCGCTCGTGGTCGCCTGGATCGCCCCGAACGTGCTGCGCAGTTTCTGCCTGCACCTGGTCAGCAGCAACATGCATTACTACGGCGACGTGACGCCCGGAAACCTTCTGCAGCAATGCCAGGTGCTGCGAGGTTGGTGGTGGTGGCCGGCACATCTGTTCTGCTTCAACTTCGGCGGCACCCATGCGATCCATCATTTTGTGGTCGGGCAGCCCTTCTATGTGCGTCAGTGGCTTGTGGCGCCGGCTCAGAGGGTTATGCTGGCGATGGGTGTCCGATTCGACGACGTGGCTTCGATGCGCCGTGCCAATCGATGGTTTCCCGACCCATTGACCGCTCCCTCCGGAGTATCGAAAGCATGAGCAGACCATTGATGCATGGTGTTGGACAGCTGGCCGCCGATGGCGTGATCGGCTTGAGCCAACTGGTCGAATCGATGCATGCGCGTGTGCATGGAAACTTCCTGCCGACGCCGTCGTCCGATCGACTGGGCGGCATTTCCGGATTCGTGTATCGGAGCATCCGCGGCACAACCCGGGTTGTGGCCGCCGGTTTTGATCGGGCCATGCGCACAGTTGGTCCGGGCGCTTCGACGTCGCCACAAGGTCCACGGACACGACGACTGCGCGCGGTGCTGAACGGCGTGCTGGGTGACCACTTGCACGCCAGTGGCAATCCCTTGGCATTGCCGATGCGTTTCCATTTGAATGGCCAGCCCATTGACCTGAGTCGCCCCGAATCCATCGATGCGCCCGTTGGATCCGAACTGCTGATCGTGCTTCACGGCTTGTGTATGGGGCCGACTCAGTGGCGGCATCGTGGCCAGGATCACGCAGCCGATCTGGCGACGCAGTTCAATCTGTTGCCGCTCTATCTTGAGTACAACAGCGGTTTGCACATTGCCGACAACGGTGCCGACCTCGCCACTCACTTGCAGCGACTGGTCACCCGTTGGCCCGTGCCGGTCACGCGCGTGGTGGTGCTCGCTCACAGCATGGGTGGGCTGGTGATGCGAAGTGCGTTGGCACAGGCGGACCTAAGCGGCTTGTCGTGGCCGAAGTTGGTCAGTGATGCTTTCTTCCTGGGCACACCACACCATGGCGCCCCCTTGGAAGTGGTCGGCCATCAGGTGGACCGGCAGATGCGTCGACTGCGCTACCTGGCGCCCTTCGCGCTGATCGGCGGGAGTCGCAGTGCCGGTATCACCGACCTGAAACATCCCAATCTGCTGGAGCGAGTGAAACAGGACACGCCCTCCCGGACGCCGGTTCCATGGCCAGAGCATATACGTGTGGGTGCCATCGCCGGCACACTGGAGTTGCCCGATGCCCTCGCCGACCAGCATTGGTTGGGTGACGGTCTGGTGCCAGCACGAAGCGCGCTGGGTGAACATTCGGAGCCCGGCCTTGATCTGGGTTGGCCCGCGTCACGAAAGCGCGTATTGCCACGCTGTGGACACTTCGACTTGCTGGCCGATCCGCGGGTGACGGCCCAGTTGCAGCAATGGCTGATGCCTTGATCTGAAATCAGCGCTTCAGACGAACGCCCCGCCCGAGCCCATGGCTGGGTGCACCATCGGCGATCAGTTCGATGCCCTCGAGCTCCAGCGCATTGACGATTTTCGTCAGGGTGTCGACGTTGCCACGAACATTGCCACTGCTTGCCTCCATGCGCTGAATGGTGGGTAGCGAGACGCCGGCTTTGGCAGCCAGCGTTTTCTGGTCGATTCCGAGCAGCGCCCTGGCAGCGCGTAATTGACTCGAGGTGATCATGGTGTCGGTTCTGCTTTCCGGAAGATGCGCGGAAGCTAGCTTCTGATGTCTTTGCGATCAATAGTTTGCTTCAAGATTCCTGAAGTGATCTCAGGGACATCA
>JBEIPT010000483.1:0-2683 GCA_040376895.1 Lysobacteraceae bacterium
CGGTGGACGGTGCGGATCATCGCGGTGAGGGTTTTGATGTGATCGGTCACTTCCGCGGGGACCGCCAGGTCGTTCGCGGGATCGTGGACGCGCACCCGGTGGGCTCGCAGATTTCCGTGTTCGTGAATCCCGAGGATCCGACCGAATCCTATGTCGCACGCGGCAGTGCAGACGGGCTGTTCATTCTTCTGGTGCCGCCATTCTTTCTGGTGTTGGGACTCACCGGTGCATGGCTCACGATAGCCGGGGCAATGGGCAAATTCTCGCCGGGCTCCGTCGATCCGGTGGCGCGCGGACAAAGAGCCGCGGCAGCATGGTTGTTTCGCGAATCAACGATTCGGGTCATCGTCTTCGGTGCATTCGGCGGCGTCATCTCGCTGCTTCTGGTGTTTGGCGTCCTGAGGCACGATCTGGTTCTGATCGGCATCGCGGCCTTGCTGGCCTATGGTCTTTGGGTTGCCACAAAAGTGCCACATTCGCGGCGAAACCGACGTTGACAGGCACTCGGTTTATTTGTCGTCCCAAAGATGCTTGAATCGGTGTGCCTGCTGGCGGGGACAGCGGGCCTATCCGTCCATCTGTCTTGGGAGATCGTCATGTCGCGTCCGAACCATCCTGCTTCCGTTCGTCTTTTGAGCATCGCCATCAGCGCAGTCCTGGCAAGTCCAGTCGTTCTGGCGCAGGAATCAGCAGAGGAGTCCGATCCCGCCAAGGCGACGCTTGAAACCATCACGGTGACCGCGCAGCGCAAGGAAGAGGATGTTCAGGAAGTCCCGATTTCCATGACGATCCTGGATGCTGAAAAGCTCGATGTCATCGGTTCGGGTGGCGATGACATAAGGGTGCTGTCCGGGCGTTTGCCCAGTCTGCAGATCGAATCCTCGTTCGGTCGTGCGTTCCCGCGTTTCTACATTCGCGGCCTGGGCAACACGGATTTTGACCTCAATGCCTCCCAGCCCGTGTCGCTCGTCTATGACGACATCGTGCAGGAAAACCCGATCCTCAAGGGTTTCCCCATGTTCGACCTGGACCGCATCGAAATGATTCGCGGGCCGCAGGGCACACTGTTCGGTCGCAACACGCCAGCCGGCGTGCTCAAGTTCGATTCCGTGCGTCCCAGTGAGGACAGCGATGGCTATGGTCAGTTGTCCTATGGTTCGCATGGCAACACCAACTTTGAAGGCGCCGTAGGCGGCGCACTCGGCGGTGCCTGGTCGGGGCGATTGTCGGCGCTGTACCAGCATCGCGACGATTGGGTGGACAACACCCTGAACGGCGAGGGCGACGATCTCGAAGGTTACGACGAGTACGCAATGCGCGGGCAGCTTCTGTATGCGCCGAGCGACGATTTTGAAGCATTGTTCAATCTCCATGTGCGTTCGCTCGACGGCACGGCACGTCTGTTCCGGGCCAACATCATCCAGGCAGGCGAGGGTGGACTCGTACCCGGATTCGATCGCGAGACGATCAGCATCGATGGCGCGAACAGTCAGGAACTCGACACATGGGGCGGCAACGCACGTCTGCGCTGGGACCTCGATGGATTCTCTCTCTATTCGATCACCGGTTATGAATCCGTGGATACCTTGTCACGCGGCGACATCGACGGCGGTTTCGGCGCCGTATTCGCGCCACCTTCTGGTCCCGGGTTCATTCCGTTCACCGCGGAATCGGCCGACGGAATGCCGGACCACAGCCAGTTCTCGCAGGAACTCCGCCTGGAGTCGAACACGGATGCCGATCTTCAATGGCAGGCAGGTGTCTACTGGTTCAACGAAGACATCTCGATCGACAGCTTCAACTACGACACCCTGGCGCCGGGACGTCCCCAGAATGGTTATGCACGACAGGAGCAGGACAACACCGCCTACGCCGTGTTCGGTTCACTCGAGTACGCCGCCACCGACTCCCTGACGCTGCGCGGTGGCTTGCGATACACACGCGATGAAAAAGACTTCGTGGCATTCCGGACCCAGTCGCCGCTGTCGTTTCTTGGTGTCGGCCCGATCGGCCCGCTGTACGCCAACCCAAGCGACAGTGATGTCAGTTGGGACTTGAGCGCCGCCTGGGCGCTGTCCGATGAATGGAATCTCTACAGCCGCGTTGCCCGCGGTTTCCGTGCGCCCAGCATTCAGGGGCGTTTGCTGTTCGGCGACGTGGTGTCGGTCGCGGAGAGTGAAACCGTGTTGTCCTTCGAAGCCGGCGTGAAAGGCAGCTTCTGGGACAATCGCGGGCGGTTTGGTGCCAGCGTATTCAGTTATGAAGTGAGCGATCAGCAGCTCACGGCCGTGGGTGGTGGAGCGAACTTCAATACCTTGATCAACGCCGACCAGACCGTAGGCTCCGGTTTCGAACTCGATGCCGAGGCGTACTTGACCGACCGATTGCTGGTCACCGCGGGCTTCAGCTACAACGACACCGAGATCCAGGATTCTGCACTCGCTGTGCAGCCTTGCGGTGGCGGGTGCACGGTATTCGATCCTGCCGGTCCAATCGCCGGCACGGTCCTGCTCGACGGTAACCGGCTGCCCAATGCTCCGCTGAAAATTGCCAACATCACCGCGCGTTACGGTATTCCGATGGCTGAAGGCGAGTTGTTCTTCTTCACCGATTGGGCCTACCGCGACGAAGTGAGTTTCTTCCTGTATGACTCCGCCGAATTCAACGGTGCCGCACTCCTGGA
>JBEIPT010000498.1:0-2610 GCA_040376895.1 Lysobacteraceae bacterium
CGCCGGGCTGGAACTTCCACAAGTATCTGGTCAATCGATCGGGCAAGGTGGTCGGCAGTTTTGGTGCGCGCACCAAACCCGACAATGAAGAACTGGTGGCGCAGATAGAATCTCTGCTGGCCACGAAGGTGCCGGTCGCCGCGAAAGGCGAATGACTCAGGAAACGGCGCGCGGTCAACGCGCGCCGTTCTCCGGATCGATCAACCGAATTGGCCCCACTTCGTCGAGCAGCAGAGGTTCGCCTTTCTCCCCGCTGCCGCCGGAAAAACTGAAACCGGCGCCGTCCGTGGTGAGCTTTCGATAACCGCCGTCGTAATCCCAGGTGTTGAGATAGAGCCGCGCACCGGACCAATTTCCGCTGTGGCCCAGCACATGGGCTGGCAAGTCCAGCCGGATCACTTGTCGATCATGATCGACACTCAGACGACCGCCGCCATCCAACGGACGGCCTTCCAGCTGTGAATCCGCTCCGTCCGGCGCAAACAGTGCGTTGGACCATCCGTGTGACCGCCAACGCCGGTGCCAGCGCATCTGGTCGGGCAAGCTGGCGGATTGACCCGGCATGACCGTGCTGCCACCCGGCTGATCCGGCCACTCGAGAAACGCTGTAAACGCTACATGGTCGAATCCACTTGCCGGATTCCAGCTCCGCACGATGGCCGCCATGGCGATTTCAATGCGCAGCGAACCACCCGAATGACTCACAGAAACCGAGCGGACATCACCGGGTCGGCGGTCGTATTCGGCATCCGAGGGATACTTGATCCGGCCGGAGCGCCCGTTATCGTCGCCCGCAGGATCAACGGTTTCAACGACCGGCGCCCAGACGCGCGAGACCTGGATCATCTTCGGCGCGCTCACACAGTGATCGGCGGGCCGATACGCACGCAGTTCGTGCCGCCGGTCGGGATCGATCAGCGACTCCGTCCGCAGCAACAACACAAAACGACCCTCGGCATCGGTTTCAATCGAGTCTGCGGAGTTCACGTCCCCATCCAGCAACACTTTCAGAATTTCGCCGGCCCCGGCTCGACCCGACACCTGCAGGTCACCTGCTTCATCGGCAACCGCTGTGTCCAACTCGATCGGCTTACAGACGCCAACTTTTGCGCGTGCATCCGGATCCAATGCGAATACGACACCACTGCGCGCCGGCAACTCGAGCACCACCCGTGATGCCGCATCGACGATCACCGACATCGGCTGACCGTCAAGCGTCAGTCGCGACACTAGCCGACTGCCCGGCGCATAACTTGTCTCCGCAACCAGCAAGTTCGGGCGATCGGCAGAGTTCATCACCACCATCAGCGCGTCTGCGCCTTCGCCCATCCGATAACCGAAGGCTCCGGCGCTGGCCGCGCTCACCAGTACTTTGGGGTCACCTCGAGACAAAACCGGATGGCTACGCCGCAGTGAGGCAAGCTCGCCGATGAGTCGATACAACGGCTTCGTTCGATCGAAATGGTCGCGGCCTTCGGACTCGATCCCGCCGGCAAACATCGACGGTCGCTGGCGCGACAAAGCCTGTTCGGTGCCGTAGTAGATCGTCGGAATTCCGGGCAGCGTAAAAATCGCCAGCAACGCTTGCCGCATTCCGGCCTCAGTTCCCTGCGCAAGGAATCGATCCACATCATGATTATCGACGAACGTCGGCATCAGATGCGGAGCCGAGTGCACCCGCATCATGTTGTCGATGCGATGCGCCAGTACGTCCGTACCTTGCCCGCGCGCAAACACATCGAGCAGACTGCCATACAGTGGGAAGTTGATCATTCCGGGCAGCAGCGCACGTCCTTTTGTATCGCGCACATAACCCTCGATCCGACGCGCCGAAGTGTCTTCGAACGGGCGGTCCACACCGAAGCCTTCGCCGAAGACATGGAACTCCGGCCGATCCAGCTTCTCTGCCAGACGCATCACACCGGGCGCGTGCCGATCGCGTGCGAACAGGAAATCACGGAAGTACTCGGGCGGCACGTAAAACGCGGTGTCCACTCGAAACGCGTCGACGCCGACTTCACGCATCCAGAAGCCATAACTGTCACGCAATGCGCGGCGAACCTGTTTGTTTTCGGTATTCAGATCATCGAGGTCAGCGAGCTGCCAGTTCCACTCCTGATTGAGATCCTGGTGCGAACGAATCGCCGGATTGAAGTGGTAGATCGCCGCCTTGCGGTCGGCCGCCTTGCCCGCGTCGTTCCGATCGAACGGCGTCTGAGACGGCGCCAGACTTCCCTGCCCATCACGCCAGCGTGCAAATCCACGTTCTGGAAGCTGTGCATCAAATCGCTCGGGATCGGCGTAACCGTGATAATTGCCGACGTGATTGACCACGATGTCCTGCACCAGGGCCAAACCCGCTTCATCCATTGCACGTCCGAGTGCACGATAGTCATCAAGCGTACCGAAGTGCGCGTCGACCGATTTGAAATCGCGCGCCCAATAGCCGTGATAGCCCCCGAATCCGGCGCGTGGATCCCACCACTGGTTGGCCACCGGCGGGGTGATCCAGACCGCCGTCGCACCCAGGCCGCGGATATAGTCCAGACGGTTCTGCACACCTTTCAGATCACCGCCACTGAATTTGCGCGGATCGGCCGGATCGAATTC
>JBEIPT010000007.1:0-26593 GCA_040376895.1 Lysobacteraceae bacterium
ACCGCTGTGTTGATCGTCGTAGTGCTGCTGATGGCGCTGGTGTCGGTGGTCAGCCACAAGTTGGATCAGCCGGTCGGCCTGAATGTCGCGCTGTTCCCGATGATCATTCTGACCATGACGATCGAGCGCGTCTCGGTGGCCTGGGAAGAGCGTGGTGCCGGTTACGCCATCTCGCAGGCGCTGGGTTCATTGGTGATTGCCAGCCTGGCCTATCTGGTCATGAAGGAACCCCACCTCCAGCATCTGATCTTCGTGTTCCCGGAACTCCTGCTGGTGCTGTTCGCGATCACGCTGGTGCTGGGTCGTTACTCCGGCTACCGCCTGACCGAGCTGTTCCGTTTCCGTGCACTGGTGAAGGATCCGATCGCCGAAACTTCCGGCGACAAGGCCGGCCCATGATCGGCCTATTTGAAGTGGCGCGCCGCCTGCGCGCCAAAGGCCTGATGGGGATCGGCCAGCGTAACGCCGACTTCGTGCTGGCCTACAACCAGCGCCGCTTCTATCCGCGTGTCGACGACAAGCTGATCACCAAGACGCTGGCGCTGAAGGCCCTGTTGCCCGTGCCGGAGCTGTATGCCGTGGTCCGCGAGGAGCACGAAATCGAGGAATTGCACGCCAAGATCAAGGATCGCGAGCAGTTTGTCGTCAAGCCAGCGCACGGTTCAGGTGGCGACGGCATTCTGGTGATCACCGGTCGGCGCGGCGACAAGTACCGTCGGTCCAATGGCTCGTTCATGGCCCGCGACGAATTCGACCATCACCTGTCGAACATGCTGTCCGGCCTGTTTTCATTGGGCGGCCAGCCTGACCACGTCCTGGTCGAGTACTGCGTCCAGTTCGACCCGATCTTCGAGAACGTCTCGTACAAGGGTGTGCCGGACATCCGCATCATCAGCTTCCTCGGGTACCCGGTGATGGCCATGATCCGCCTGCCGACACGCATGTCGGATGGCAAGGCGAACCTGCATCAGGGCGCGATCGGCGTCGGTATCGATATTCCGACCGGGCTCACGCGGCGCGGGGTGTGGGGCAAAGAGCTGATCAAGGAACACCCGGATACCGAGTCGAGTATCGCCGGGCTGCAGATTCCGCGCTGGGACGAGCTGCTGATGATTGGTGCCAAGGCCTATGAGCTGTGTGAGCTCGGGTATGTCGGCGTCGATATCGTGCTCGATCGCAACCTTGGGCCCCTCATTCTCGAACTGAACGCACGACCGGGCCTGGCTATCCAGATGGCCAATGGCAACGGTTTGCTGAACAGACTGCACAAGATCCAGGAACTGGAACGGGCTGGAACGTTGTCAAAGGATCCGGCAGAACGCGTAGCGTTCGCCAAGGCCAACTTTCCGACTGCCTGAGGTGCCGACATGATTGCTGAAATGGCTGTTCCGGCCCAATCCGGGCCAGGATGTTCCAGTCTGGCCCGGTGTGATTCCGGGTGGGGTGTATCCGACTTCCGGCGGATTGCCTCACGCCGATCGAACACTTGTTTAATTGATACGCTTGTAAACTCCACACAATTGCGCTTGAGCAGTGCGCTACCGTTCGCTAACCTTCGCGCCCCTTTGCAGCGGGCGCATTCGTCGCCACGAGGCCGTAAATGAAAGCATTCATTCGAATTGGCGCGCTTTGTCTCGCCATCTCAGCCGGTTTGGCCCTGAGCCTGCCGGAACCGGCTTATGCCCAGGCGGGCAGCTCGTCGCAGTTCAAGCGGAACAAGAAGGAAGCCAAGCCTGAAAAGGCGCCGAATCCGTTCCCGAACAGTCAGCGCATCGAGCCGCCGCAGAAGATGTCGGAGCGGCTGAACAAGAAAATCGTCAGCGCGTACGACGCGATCGACAATGAAGACTACGACAAGGCCGAGAAGCTTCTGAATGAAGTTATGGCCGACAAGAAGGTCAACAAGCTGGAGCAGGCCAATGCCCTCCAGGGCCTCGGCATGATCGCTTTCGACCGCGATGAAGACTCCATCAAGCAGATGGATTTCTTCAAGAAGGCTGTCGAAACCAATGCGCTCCCCAATCAGGGGCATTTTGGCCTGATGCTCGGCGTCGCCCAGATCGCACTGAACGAAGAGGACTACGACACCTCGATCGCCTATGCGAATCGCTGGCTCAGCGAAACCGGTTCCGAGCGTGATTCGGTCTATACCGTGATCGCAATGGCTTACTACCGCCAGGACAAGCTCGCCGAAGTCGCTGCTCCGGCCAAGAAGGCGCTGGCATTGGCCGAAAAGCCGAGCGATTCGCTGTACCAGTTGGTTGTGCAGTCGTATTACGACCGTGAACTCTGGGCCGACGCTGCGCGCGAAGCCGAGGAAATCCTCGCCAAGAAGCCGGATCTGCTGTCCGTGATCAAGCTGCAGTCCCAGGCCTACCTCGAAATGGAAGACGGCGAAGCCAAGGCTGCGGCCGCCCTGCAGGGCGCCTATGACCGGGGTGTGCTCAACAGCGAAAACGACATCCGTCATCTGGCGTCGATCTATTCCTACATCGAGCGCCCGTTGGATGCGGTCACCCTCATCAACAATGCGGTGGCTGCAAACAAACTGAAACCAAGCCTTGATACTTACAAGGTTCTGGGTGACGGTCTGCGCTATGGCGACAAGTACGTCGAAGCCGCCGAGGCCTATTCCAAAGCCGAGCCCTTTGCCAAGAATGGCGAGATCCTCTATCTAAAGGCACTGGCGCTTTACGAAGGCGAGAAGTATCCAGAATGTAAGCAAGCGGCTACGGCCGCGATCGCGAAGGGTGGTTACGAGCGGCTGGGCGAAACCTGGCTGACGCTCGGTAACTGCGAGTTGGAAATGGACAATCTGCCCGCTGCGAAAGCGGCCTACACCAAGGCGGTCGGTTACCCGAACACCAAGGAGTCGGCGGCTTCCTGGCTCAAGAGTGTCAAGTAACCAGTAATGCGAGAGGCTGCTGCAAAGCAGCCTGATGACGCAAGCCACGGATGGCTTGACCACAAATCGGCAACGAAAGTGACTGATTCGTGGGGAGTGGGTCCGGGCTGGTACCGGAACTGCGATGTCGGGAACAGGAAAAACAGCCTTTTCCCGGCTGCGTGTTGAGGAAATTGATGTCCGGCAACCCCGCAACCACGGGTTTGCCGTTCAAACGGACAAGGCGTGAAAGGACTTACGCTGAAATCGGGTCAAAAAACCCGCTTGTCCGCAAATCCAAAGCCCGGGCTATAATGACCAACCCTCGTCTCGACGGGGTGGCAATGTCGCCGGGTCCACAACGAGTTTCACGCAATATGTCCAACACTCTGGAAAAATCGGGATTCAGCTGGCGTCGCGTCGCCGGGCAGTCTGTTGCCCTGGCCGTGCATGCTGGCGTGTTCCTGTTCCTGGCTGCCCCGGTCAAGCCGCCGCAGGCAACCGAGGAAGAAGACGACGATACCGTCGAAGTAGTCTTCCTCGAGCCGCCACCGCCGCCACCGCCGCCGCCACCACCGCCGCCGGAACCACCCAAGAAGATCGAGCCAAAGGTCATCGAGAAGCGCCCGACGCCGGCCCCGCCGCCGCCGGAGCCCGATGACACTCCGGTCTTCGATGAACCGCTGCCGATGGCAGAGCCGGCACCGCCGCCAGCTCCGCCGGCGCCGCCTGCTCCGTCGTTGCCGCCGGATATGGGTGCAACCGAAGATCCCAGCTATCGCCGTCTGAAGCCGCCGCGTTACCCGCCGGCTGCCATGCGCCGCCGCCTGCAGGGTGAAGTACTCCTGCGTGTGTTGGTGAATGAGGAAGGCTTGCCCATCAAGGTCGAGATCGACCGTTCCAGTCGCCACCGCGAATTGGATCAGGCCGCCATCCAGGCCGTGAAAAACTGGCGCTTCAATCCAGAGCGCAAGAATGGCCAGCTGGTGCAGGCCTATGTACTCGTACCGATCAAATTCTCGCTGAACTAAACCCTCTCCTTTTTGATATCGAAAGGTAACGCCATGCTGCAAGACGACCAGAACACCTCCCTACCCGCCGACGCGGCTGGCGCTGCCCCGGCAGACGCTGCAGTGGCTGCTCCTGCTGTTGAACCCACCGCTGCTCCTGCAGTTGCTCCGGCTGCTTCGGCACCACCGGCCCCGATCGAAAGCGGCCCCAACGATGCTGATGCCTTCGAAAAGATGGGCTTCATGCACATGGTGCAGAACTTCGACTGGGTCGGCTGGACCGTGTTCATCACCCTGATGATCATGTCGCTGGTGTCGTGGGTTTACATCGTGATCAACACGATCCGTAACACCGGCATCACCGGTCGCATGGAACGGGTCATCCGCACGTTCTGGGAAACTCCGTCCGCTGCCGATGCTGTCCGCTTCATGGAAGAACAGCCTGCCGGCGAACCGTTCTCGAAGGTTGCTCTGGAGTGCGCCGGCGCCGCCGCCCACCACCAGCGTCACGAAGGTTCGCGCCTCGTTGAGGCCCTGAACCGCTCCGAGTTCATCGACCGCGCACTGCGTCAGGCCGTGGCCCGCGAAAGCAGCAAGCTCGAAAACGGCTTGACCTGGCTCGCCACCACCGGTTCCTCGGCACCGTTCGTCGGCCTCCTCGGTACCGTTTGGGGTATCTACCACGCACTGCTCAGCATCGGCGCTGCCGGTGACGCATCGCTGCAGGCCGTTGCCGGTCCGGTGGGTGAAGCCCTGATCATGACCGCCCTCGGTCTGTTCGTCGCTATCCCGGCCGTGTTGGCTTACAACTTCTTCAACCGCTCGAACCGCAAGATCAATGCGCGCTTCGACGAGTTCGCGCATGACCTGCACGACTTCTTCGCCACCGGTTCGCGTGTCGAAGGTGTTGCGCCGAAGTCTGCCAAGAAGTAACGCGCCCGCCACCCAAGGAGCAGGCAATGGCTTTTTCGAGCAACAATGACAGCGGCGGCGTAATGGCCGAAATCAATGTCACGCCCCTCGTGGACGTGATGTTGGTACTGCTGATCATTTTCATGATCACCACGCCGCTGATGACCGACAAGGTCAAGATCGAGCTGCCGGACAAGACCATGAATGCGAAGGACAAGGAAGAGCCTTCGCGCATCGCTCTGGCGGTGAAGTCGAATGGTGATCTCTTTTTCAACGACGCTCCGATGATGCGCCAGACGCTCGAACAGCAACTGCGCATCGAAGCACGCCGGGAACCGCAGCCCTTGCTCGAGATCCGCGCCGACCGGACCACGGAATACCGTGTCCTGTCGGACATCATGGGGATCGCGAAGAGCTCTGGCATGAAGAAGATCGGCTTCGCCACGCACCCGGAACGCTGAGGAGAACGGCATGGCATTTACCAGTAATTCCGGCGGCGGCCCAATGGCCGACATCAACGTCACGCCCCTCGTGGACGTGATGTTGGTGCTGCTGATCATCTTCATGATCACCGTGCCGATCATGAGCCACAAGATCATGATCGATCTGCCGCAGAAGACGAACAATCCGGTCGAACAACCGGATCCGCCGAAGCCACTCGAGATCTCGATCACGCGTGACGGCACGCTCTATCTGGACGGCCTGCCGATCCAGCTGGAAGTGCTCGAAGCGCAGTTTGCGGTCGACTCGCGCAAGGACCCACAGCCCATGGTGCAAATCAAGGCTGATCCGTTCACCCAGTACGAAGTGCTGGCTGACCTGATGGGCTCCGCACGCAATTCGGGTATGGCGAAGATCGGATTCGAAGCACCCGTACAGCAGTAAACCGCCAGGTTTGCCGCAAGCAAAAAGCCGGCGAAAGCCGGCTTTTTGCTTCTGAAGGCTCGCGGACAGTGCCTGGATCTCCAAACGAGTTCAGCGCCTGGGTATGGCGAGCACCAAACCAAAGGCACCGAGTCCAGCCACGACGTGTTTGATCATGTGCCCGGCAAAATGTCCATTCGACCATTGCCACCACCAGACGTCGGACATCTCGAATCCCTTGGCAATCGCGTAACACGCGATCGCTGACCACAACCAGCCTGTGCGCAGGATGCCCTTGCGGCCCAACAGCACGAGCTGAATCAGCAGCAGCAACCCGCCGAACTGCACCCAGGCATAAAGCCGCAAGTCGCCGGTTGCGACCCACCAACCGATACTGGCAAGTGCCAGCAAAGCGGCAGGAACCAGGACCCATCGCGCGCGCGAATCAATCCTGTCCGACGCTACCAGTACCAGCGCAGCCATGAAGGCCACGGCCAAGGGCAGGCGATCCCATGCAAGCGTCGCGTCACGTGGATCTTCGTGATAGTACGCCGACCCGAACGCAACCAACATGAGACAAATCGAGACTGTGACGCCAGAACCTCGAAACGACTGCGGCAGGTTCCGCGAACGAATCAAACCGACCATGCCTGCAAGCAAGAACAGCAGGTTCGACCAGACATTCTGGCCATGTGCGACGCCCCAGGCGGGGCGTTGATCGGCGAATGCGTGGTAGGCGGGGTCTTGGGCAATAGGGCCCCAAGCCATCATCACAATTGCCATGACTATCGCGGGTGACCACAAAAGCACATGACGCAGGTTGGATAAACGCTGAGTATCGCTCATGGCCCCGAATATTCCGGAGACCGAGCCCAGCTTCAACCGTGATATTCCCGGTAGCGGCCCACGCTACCGCTCGGATCGATCGTGAGCGAGCCCCTGGATCAATAGCTGTAACTCGGTACCTCGGTGGACGCCGTTTCCGCAGCAATGGCCAAGGGTGCCGGCATCTGGATCGGTGCCTGGCCGAACCAGCTGATTCGTTCGGAAACCGCAACAACCTCACCGACAATGACCAATGCGGGTGACTGCACCCGATATTGGCGTACGGCATCGGCCAACTGACCAAGTGTTGCCCGGATGACCCGTTGTTCGGCCATAGTGCCGTTCTCGATGATTGCTACCGGCGTACTCGCGGCGCGGCCCGCCGAAATCAGATTGCGCTTGGTCTCTTGTGCCTTCTGGATGGCCATGTAGAAAACCGCGGTCTTGTTCGACTGGGCAAGCGACGGCCAGTCCAGTGCGCCTTCTTCCTGCGCGCCATGCGCCGTCACGAATTCGAGAGCCTGCGCATGATCGCGGTGGGTCAGCGGGACACCGGCGTAGGCCGCGCAACCGAGCGCAGCACTGATGCCCGGAACGATTTCGAAACGGATACCGTGGGAAGCCAGAAACTCAGCCTCCTCGCCACCGCGTCCAAAGACGAACGGATCACCACCCTTCAAACGGACAACCCGTTTGCCGGCTCGCGCCAGCGCCACGAGACGCTCATTGATGGACTGCTGGCTGACACTGGCGCCGCCACCCTCCTTGCCGACCGCAACCGTTTCTGCGTCACGGCGAGCGAGATTCAGTACATCGGGCCCGATCAGACGGTCATGAAGGATTACGTCCGCACGTTGAAGTGCGCGCAGCGCACGCACGGTCAGCAGGTCGGGGTCGCCCGGACCTGCCCCGACGATCAACACCTCGCCGTCCGTCTGTTGAGGCGCTGCTGGATCGGACAAGGCTTGTTGCAAGAGCTGTTCAGCGTGTTGTGTCCGCTCCGCGCGCAAAGCGGAAAACACAGGCCCATCAAGCAGCCAATCGTAGAAATCGCGACGTTCCTTGCCCAAAGGCACGGTGGCCTTGATGCGGTCGCGATATCGCGCCGCCAGTTCAAGCAAACCGCCGAGCGAGGGTGACAGCAGCTTCTCAAGCTCCTCGCGCAACCGGCGCGACAGGCTTGGCGCGAAACCCTGCGTGCCGATCGCCACCGTCAACGGGCCACGGCGCACCACGGCCGGCAGAATCACGTTCGACACCTCAGGTTCGTCGACGACGTTCACCCAGACGCCTTGAGCACGCGCATCAGCCGCTACCCGGGCATTCACTTCACGATCGTCAGTGGCCGCAATCACCAGTCCGCGATGCCGAAGCCACGTCGATTCGTAGTGACCACGGATCCAACGGATACGCCCAGCCAACTGGAGCGCCTGCAGATGGTCCCCCAGCTCCGGCGAGCCAACGGTGATGCGGGCATCAGCAGCCAACAGGGCATCAACTTTGCGACTGGCGACGGCACCACCGCCGACCACCAGAACCGAGTTTTGGCGAAGGTCGACGAAGACGGGGAAGTAGGGCGTTTCCTGAGGCGCGAGCATGATCGTGATTCCTGGAGCGATTGCCGATCAAACTAGGCCCCAGCCGGCACGGCCGGAAATGATCGCTCGTGAAATCGATATGGTCGGATGGGTATAAGCCCCAACCACCGAAGCAGCCGGAATAGACCAGGTGCCAAACGCCGCAAACACGCGCCAGCACTGCTTGATCGAGGCATAAGACACGTCCGGCCGTTATGTCCGAGACAGCCGGCGGCAAACCAATCGGAATGAAGAAACCACCACCATACGCCGGCGCACAGACTTTACGGACCCAAATCCTTGGGTTAGGTTCGGGTGGCACTCTGTTGCAGTGTGTCAACGCACACAGCGACACGTTTCCGACCAATCCGGCCGCAAACCGAGCGCTCGCTCTAATAACTATTGCTAATCAACTGAGGACGTCATGAATACCAAATCCATTTGTCGAATGAATTTCCGAAAGCTCTGGCTTTACACGACCACTGCCCCCGCCGAACAACCCAGTCCTTCACTCGAATTGGAACCTAGCCGCCATGACGCTGAACCAGCTGCGCTTTCTGATCGCGATCGCTGACGCGAATCTGAACATCACCCTGGCCGCCGGTCGCGTGCATGCGACACAGCCGGGTCTCTCGAAGCAACTCAAGCAACTCGAAGACGAACTTGGCTTCCAGTTGTTCACCCGCAAGGGCAAATCCCTTGCCTCCGTCACACCCGCCGGTCAGGAAGTCATTGCCCGCGCGCGCGTCGTGATCGACGAAGTCCGCAACATCAAGGCACTTGCCGCGAATCTGCGTCAAGCCACCCAGGGCTCATTGAAGCTTGGCACCACGCATACGCAGGCCCGGTTTGTACTGCCGCCCGTGTTGGCGCAGGTGCGATCAAAATTCCCCGACCTTGCCTTGCGTCTTGTTCCCGGCTCCACCGGCGAACTCACCGAACAACTCAAGAACAATCAGCTCGACCTCATCGTCACCAGCACGTCCGGAGCACGGCCCGAACAGGTCATTGCGCTGCCGGCCTACCGCTGGGACCGTGTGGTGGTCGTGCCCCGTCACCACCCTTTGGCCCGTTTGCGCCATGCGCTCAAACTGGTCGATCTCGCGCCCTATCCGCTGCTCACCTATGAGCCGGTCAACAAGGGGAGTTCGTCCATTGCGGCAAGTTTTGCGAATTCCGGCCTCAAGCCGAACTTTGCGCTGACCGCGCTCGATGCAGACGTACTCAAGGCCAACGTCAAGGCAGGACTCGGAGTCGGCATCCTCGCCCCCATGGCGCTGGAGTCGGCCGATCTCGAACAGTTGGTGGTCATTGACGCCAAACACCTGTTCCCGACCTGCATCACCTGGATCGAACTGAATCCAGGCCGGGTCGTGCCGCAATATGTGCGTGAACTGATCGGCGCGTTTGCACCGCACGTCACTCGCGGGCACCTGGACGACGCCTTGCGCGGCGAAGATGTTCGATACGACGTAGCGAGCTTGCCGAACTGGCCTTTGCCCCAGCCCTTCAGTCGCCTCCGCGCGGCCTGAAAACAGGCAAGATCCGCCCCGACCGTTAACACCGGTCGGGGTCGATTGAAGGGCATCCAAGGAGCGCCGGTACCCTTGCCCTTGGCAAGTGGCCCAAGCTGTGCGACAAAACCGCCCATGCGTCGATTCGCACTTTCCCTCATTCGTGCCTACCAACACCATTTGTCGCCCCGAAAAGGGTTCTGCTGCGCGTATCGACGCGCAGGTGGTTGCGCAACTTGCTCTCAGTTGGGCTACCGGGTGATCCGTCGATTCGGTGTCTGGAAAGGGGGCGCCTTGTTGCGCGAAAGGCTTGCCCGCTGTGCCGAAACCAGCCTTGCGCACAGGCCACGCTTGCCGAGGGCACCGCTGCTGCAAAGAGGGGACTGTGATCCAGGCTGTGGGCCGGACCTCGATTTCGGAGACTCTTGTGAGGGATTCAGCTCGTGCCAGGGCTGCGACTGGCCGAAGCGAAAACGAAAAGGCAAAAAGGACCGATGAAACCGGCAGGCAAAGCGGACTCGAATGGCCAACCAGGTAGCGCGGCTCGGCCCGAGCTCTATGTCAGCACCGACATCGAAACCGATGGTCCGATTCCCGGACCGAACTCGATGCTGAGCCTTGGTTCGGCCGTCTACACGGCAGACAAACAACTGCTGGCAACGTTCACGGTGAATCTGGAGACATTGCCCGGTGCAAACGCCGATCCGCGGACCGCTGCGTGGTGGAAAACCCAGCCCAAGGCATGGGCGGCCTGCCGGATCGATCCGCAACCGGTGGAGCCTGCGATGCAGCGATATCTGGCTTGGCTGAAGGCCCTGCCAGGAAAACCCGTGTTCGTGGGCTGGCCGGCCACTTTCGATTTCCTGTTCGTATACTGGTATCTGATGCGCTTCACAGGCGAGAGCCCGTTCAGCTTTTCTGCGCTCGATATCAAGTCGTTTGCGATGGCCGAACTCGGGTGCGATTTCCGCGCGACCATCAAACACAACATGCCGCGGCAGTGGTTCGACCCACTGCCGCACACCCACATCGCACTCGACGACGCGATCGAGCAGGGTGCGATGTTCTGCAACCTGCTCCGTGACAACCGCGCTCGAACGCGATAGGCAGCGCTCAACCTTTCGGCGTGTCGTGCAGTGACTGCGTCAGACCGTTCAGATCGTTTCCGGAGATGCCCACTTCGCGCATCAGGGACTCAATCAGCGGCGCCTACGCGCGGTAGCGCAAAGCCGACGTCACCACTTGTTCCGCAAGGTTGCCGGCACCGGCAGCCGACGAGCTACCCGTGTCGCCGCCGCCGGCAGGACCGTTGCCACCACCGAGTCCTTCGACCTGCACGATGCGGATGCCTTCGATCTGCTCCATCGGCTTGACCGATTCGCGCACGATCTCAGGCAGGTGACGCAACACCGCCAGCTTGATCTGCATGGCGATCTGATCCGCCGACAGCATGTTCGCCGCTTCATTGAGTCGACGCTGACCCTCTGCGTCAACCGCGTACCGTTGTTCCGCCGCCTGAGCCCGCAGGCGTTCGGCGTCCGAATCGGCCTGCGCCTGGATCCGACGCTGGTCGGCCGATGCATTGGCGGCAGTCAGAACGGCCTGCGCACGATCTTCGGCCGCCTTCATTTCCGCCTGCGCGGCGATCGTCACACCGATCATGTCGCGTTCGGCTTTCTTCGATGCTTCGACCAGCTCGATCTTCTTCTGACGTTCAGCACGTTCGACTTCACGCACGGTGTCGACCTGTTCCTGCGCCTGCACGGCGCTGGCACGGGCGAGATCGGCCGCGGCCTGAGCCTCGGACTGCGCCCGCGACTTCTCGGCAATCGCAATCGCACGTTCCTGCTCGGCGAGCTGCACGGTCTTCTGCTGCTCGATCTCGGCAGTCTGGACGGCACGCGCCTTCGCCACTTCGCGTTCCTTCAACTGTTGCTCCATGGCGATGCGCTGATCCTGGATCGCGCGCTCGGCAGTGATCTTGGCCTGGTCGATCTGCTGCTGGGCCTCGATCTGCGACTGCTGGGCCTCGCGCGCTTTCTCCGCCCGCTGCGTGGCAATTTCAGCCTGCTGGTGGGCACGGCGGATCTCGATCTCGCGCTGCTGCTGGAGCTTTGCGTACTCCTCTTCGCGCGACAGCGTGAGCTTCTGCTGTTCGGCGATCAGATTCTTCTTCTGGATCTCGACCTCGGTTTCCTGCTGGATCTCGTTGCGTTTCTTGCGGCGAAGTTCGATCGCCTCGGTGAGTTTGGTGAGGCCTTCGGCGTCGAATGCGTTGTCAGGATTGAAGTACTCCTTGCTGGTCTGGTCGAGACCGGTCAAGGAAACCGCTTCCAGTTCCAGACCGTTCTTCAGCAGATCTTCGCTGACCACCTGCTGCACCTTCTGGACGAACAGCGAGCGCTGCTCATGGAGTTCTTCCATGCCCATCTCGGCAGCGACCGACCGCAAAGCATCCACGAACTTGCCTTCGACGAGGTCCTTCAACAATTGCGGTTCGAGCGTCTTGCGTCCCAGTGTCTGCGCGGCGTTCGCGATCGACTCTTCGGTGGGTTGCACACGTACGAAAAACTCAGCCTGGACGTCGACGCGCATGCGGTCACGCGTGATCAGCGCCGCTTCCTTCGCGCGCTCGACGTACAGCTTCAAGGTATTCATGTTGACCGGAATCAACTCATGGAACACCGGAAACACCAGGCCGCCACCATTGACGATCACCCGTTGTCCGCCGAGACCGGTACGAACGTATGAACACTCCTTCGAGGCCCGCCGATACAGGCGCGCCATGATCAGGAAGATGCACAGCAACCCGAACAGGGCGATGCCGGCCAGGATCAGTATTTCCATCAGTTGCATGGGATTCACCTCTTGGGGACTCAGTGCTCTTGTTCCAGCAGCTTGGGATCGAAGCGCTCGGCACGAAACACCGTGCCCGCGAGCGCCACGACCACCACCTGCTCACCCTGGCGGAACACATCGCCGGGCTGGTTCGGTTCGACCATGAAGTACTGCGTGGTGCGGAACTCGTCACGAAGCTTCGCCTGCGCCGGCGAGCCCGTACGGGCTTCGCCGATCACGATCGTGGCGATGCGTCCGAGAATGTGCTGGCGCTTGATGACCTGCGTCTCGTCGCGAGGCAACAACCGCCCGATGAATCCAGCTGTCGAGCGCACGAACGGCAAGCTCAGCGGCAATGCGGTTCCGGCTGCAATCCAGCCGGGCAGGAAATCGCCGACGAGGCTCCGGGCGACGGCCTGAATGCCAATTCCGATCATCCCGAAACCGAGCAGGAAGAGAATGGCGATGATGAGGCTCGGCACCTTGCCGAAATGCATCCAACCCAGCAACTTGTCGAACAGCGAGCCGGCGTCGGCGTCGCCATGCAGGTCGATACCGTCGGGCAACAGTCCGTCCAGCCAATGACTGGCACTGTGGCCAATCACCAGGGCCAACATTTCCACCATCGCGAGCAGCACCACAAAACCAAGCGCCACCACGAACAGCAGGTTTTCCGGAGCAGTGAACAGATTGGTCATGTGGATTCCCTGCGTTTCCTGTCGGTGCGGTCAAGAACCAGGCGAGCGAGATCCAGAGCACCATCCAGATTGCGGTCGATGACACCCGGGTCATAACAAGGCGCCCGTTCGGTCACGGCCAGGCGCAGGGCCGCCTCGACGAATCGATAGATTCGCTGGACCAGACCCGACTCGAACTCGATCAGCTCCGGGGCCTGACCATCCCCGACCGAGTCCCGTTCGGGGCCGGCAATCAGGTATGCCACCAGGTCCGGTAACCAATAGAGCGTGTCGGCAATGATTTCGGAGCGCTGGCGCGACTGATGCTCGCGGCTTCGAATCGTGTGGCTGGCTGGCTCCAGCAGTTCGCGCAGAAGGGTGACCGCTGCTTCGTAGTCACGGCCCGAGGCTTCGCGGAGCCGTGCCTGCTGGATCAGCACGCGCAGCTTGTCGCTGACCGAATGTGCATCCCCATGCTCGAACGCATCGATGAACTCAGCGTCCTCGCTGCTCAATCTGACCGACAGTTGTGTTGCTTTCGACACGGTATGCACCACATTCGAAACCATATGGTTTCAAATGTATTCGAGTTCCAACGGGCTGTCAAATGTCCCTCGAGTTTCCGGAAAAACGCACAAGCGCGACCCAACAGCACGCGCTGTTCGAGAATGGTTACGAAGCGAACAGGAAAACCGGGCCAACTGCGCTCAGGCAGATTCCGCAGTAGTCAGCCCGTGGGCACTCAGGATGGCCGCGTACTGCCGCAATTCCTGACGCTGGCCAACGGTTTTGGGTTCATCGTGACTGATCCGGCCTTCGGCATAGAGCCAGGCGAGGCCTCCGGCAGAGACCACGGACTCCTGCCGGTGCGGCGAGAGCAGTGCACATTCGATCAGCGACCACAAGGAATCCAGCCCGGCCTGCTGGTATTGCACCGAGCAGAGCGCGCACAAATCGGTCTGCGTAATGAAGCGGACATGCTCGGTCCGGATCGAGAAAGCCTGATTCAGGAACAAGGCCAGTTTTGCGGCCGCCAAGCCCTGTTCTTCCCAATTCGACTCCATGTGCTCGGCCAGTCGCGATTGCATGTCTGCGGGGACCATCAACACAAAGGGCAGCAAGAGCAAGGGACTGCCGATCAATCGCGGATCGGGCTCGAGTTCAGCCTTGGCCATGTGACCGGCACTGCTGCCGAACGCCATCAGGCTGGGCATTTGGCGTGCACGCGGTTCCTGGCCATACAACTCGGCGAGTGCTCCGTGTACGGGAAAGCCCGGACGCAGAATCTGGGCCTGGTCATACAGTGCGGCGGCGATCGCCAAGCCACATTGGTCGACGCCCGGTAGCACACGAAGCAGATCTTCGGACAACACGTCGACGAGCGCGGCGGCAGATTCCAGAGGCAGCGTCAAGGTTGCGGGCCCGCCTTCAGGCAGCACCTCGATCGCCAAAATGCCAGCCATTGGCAAAAGGGTTTGGCTAGGATGTGTCGACATGAGCACTCTATTCAGTGGTATCCGTCATCTTAGCCTCAAGGACTGGCTGATCGGCAACCTCCGGGCAGGCATCGAGTATGTCGTCGTGCCCGGGTTGCTGGCGCTTTTGCCATTCCGCTGGGGCGTCCGCCTTGGCTGGCACCTGACACGGTTCAAGGTGTTGTATCGCGCAGGAGTGCATCAGGCTGCCGACCAGGCGCAAAACTTCGGCTTTGCGGCCGACCGGCTTGACTTCGAACATCGCTGCCGATTCCACCGCTTGATGGACCTGACTGACCTGTACTGGTCGCGAACCCGATCGGACCGCCACATCGATCGCAATTTTGACGTGACCGGCCAATGGCCTGCCGAGGGTCCTGTCATGGCGGTCACGTTCCACTGGGGTGGCGGTCACTGGGGCATCCGCAGCCTGCATCGGACTGGCCGACCCGTCGTTTGCCTGGCCGGACCACTCGAGCCCGAGCACGTTGGCCACTTGAGTGTGCTTTACCGTTACGCCTGCATGCGTACGCGCGAAGTGGAAAAGCACAGCGGTCGTACCCTGTTCAAACGATATCGAGGCATTGCCGTGCGCGAGCTGCGCAAACAGGCCCGGGCCGGGGACAGCATCCTGTCGCTGATCGATGTGCCCCCGGGCGAAGTGGGCGGCGCCCGACCGGTCCGCTTGCTGGACCGGGATGCGGCTTTGCCGAATGGACTCGTGAAGATGGCGGAATTGCTGAAATTGCCGATCGTGTTCTATTCGGCGCGCATCAATCCGCAGACGGCTCGAGCCGAACTGCACATTGGCGCGCCGCAGGACCCGGCCGATCGTGATGGCGTACTTCAGGAAGCTGCAAGTTGGCTGGATGGCATGATCAAACGCGATCCGGCAGCGTGGATGCTCTGGGCTCAGGCCCCAGGCTTCTTCCGCTGAAACCCTCGGTCAACGCCGCCCGTATTTTTCAACCAGACGTTTACCGAACGCCTTGTTGGCCGACTTGTCGTTGGACTTCCGCTCGGCGGCCCGGGCTTTGCTGGCGGCAAGTTCCTGCCCAAGCTTGAAGTAGTTCTGAAGTCGTTCTTCGGCCAGGCTGCCCGACTGGATGGCGGCACGAACCGCACAGCCGGGTTCATTCGCGTGCAGGCAATCGCGGAACCGGCACTGCGCGGCAAGCGCTTCGACATCGTCGAAACTGTGCACCACCGCATCTTCATCGTCCGCCAGCAGCTTGATTTCGCGCATGCCCGGCGTGTCGATGATGCAGGCGCCATTCGGCAGGCTAAGAAGCGATCGTTGTGTGGTGGTGTGCCGCCCGCGTGAATCGTGAGCCCGGACGGCCTGAGTGGCCTGTTTGTCCACGCCGAGCAGCAAATTGCTCAGCGTCGACTTGCCGGCACCCGAGGAACCGACCAGGCAGATGGTCTCGCCCGGCGCCAATTGGGCGAGCAACAAATCGCGGCTGGCCGCCGCTTTGAGATTCAGCGACATCAGCGTGGCGCGTCCGCCCAGGCGCTCCTCGGCCTCGGCGATTCGCGCCGCAGCATCCGGGGCACGATCGGCCTTGCTCAGTACGATCAGCGGGCGCGCGCCGGAAGCGGCCACCAAAGTCAGATACCGCTCGATCCGTTTCAGGTTGAAGTCGCCATCCAGCCCACACACGATCAGCACGCAGTCGATATTGGCGCCGATGATCTGCGTGGCGTCGTGTTCTCCAGCAGCGCCGCGGCTCAGGGTCGTGCGTCGTGGCAGGATGTCGCGGATCAGAGCGGCCTCCCGGCCGGCAGCGCTGACGAACACCCAATCACCGACCTGCGGGCGCGTGGTGCTGGCCACGCCGGGCTTGCGCAATGACGCCGGAGTCCGCGCCTTGTGAACCGTTACGCCATCGTGAACCTCGAACATGTCGCGATGCTGGGCAATCACGCGACACAGGATGGCGTCCTCGAAAGGAGACTCGGGGATCGGCTGGTTCGGCGGCCAGCCGATCGCGTAAAGGGTTCTGTGCATTGGCAACATTCTATTCGCAGACGAACCCAGCACAACATTTGGCAGACAATCCGGGTTTACAGAAAGGAATCGGCCATGCGTCTGCTCACCCTCGTCGTTCTGCTGTTGTCCTCCCTGTCCCTGCTGGGATTCGGTCTCGCCTTGACGATCGCCCCGATTTCCGTCCTCGCCGACATCGACGTGACCGTGACCGGCGCGATCGCCGACACCGAGATCAGGGCGTTCTACGGTGGCCTGGAGATCGCCTTGGGACTGCTGGTTCTGGCTTGGACCCTCAACACGAGCCGCAGACGTGATGCCTTGTTGCTGACTGCCGTCGTCTTTGGTGGCATCGGGCTGACCCGGCTGGGTTCCATGCTGGCAACCGGGGACGATTCGTTCTTCCTGCGTTTTGCCGCCGCCACCGAGTTGGGATTCCTGATCGTGGCCACGTTCCTGTATCGACGCCAGCCGGACCCGCGCGCTGCATGACAACGACGGCGCCCAGCCGCACAGCAATCCGCCCGGTTCGTGACGGATTGCTGGCCAGTGTGGTGGTCTTCCTGGTGTCGTGCCTGGGGATCGCGTTGACGTATGAGCGTGCGGCAGAGGCTCATTTCAGCGCGGTCCGGGGTGAGTTGCTGCAATTGGGGCGAACCGCCGCAACGCTGGTCGATCCGGCAGTCCATGAACGATTGCGCGAACCCGCACAAACCGGTAGTGCCGAACACCTGAACGCGCTGGCGCCGCTGGTCGCGTTCCACAAGGCGGCCGAACACATCATTTATCTCTACACCGCCCGCCGTGAAGCGGGTCAGATCGAATTTGTGCTGGGCACTGACACCCTTTACCGAGTCGCCGGTGACGACTTGCCTGCCGACCCCGTGGGTACACCCTATTCTGGCCGGGATCCTTTTTTCGCGGCAGCCTTTGATACCGGCATTGAGCAGGTCGCCGACCGGATCGTTCAGGAGCGTCACCGCAGCTACATCAGTGCCTATGTACCGATGCGTGATGTTGATGGTCGATTGTTCGGGGTGTTGGGCATCGACATGGTCGCCGACGACTTCGAAGCACGGATGCGGGGCGTGCGCCTGGCTGCGCAATTGAGCGGGTTGGCGGTTTCGGTGCTGGCGGTGATCGCCGGATTTGTGGTTTACCGGTTCCGCAACGCACAGGCCCGCGCGTGGCACAAGGAAACCGAGCACGCCGAACAGTTGCGCCAGGCCTTGGCCCGCGCCCAGGAGTTCGCGTTGCTCGCCGAGCAGCATGCCACCGAAGCGGAGCGGGCGAACCGATCGAAGAGCGAATTCCTCGCCATGATGAGCCATGAATTGCGAACGCCGATGCATGGGGTGCTGGCCACGACCAGTCTGTTGCAGGAGAAACACAAGGATGCCGCGAACCAGCGTTTGCTGGGCTTGATCGAACGGTCGGGCAACAGCTTGCTGCGGATCATCAACGAACTTCTCGATCTCGCGCAGATGGAAGCGGGTGTCACGCGTTTCCATGTCCAACCGGTGGTCGTGCGACAGGTCATCACCGACGTCGTCGAACTGCAGCGTGCCAGTGCGCAGGCGAAAGGCATCGGGCTCGTGCTGGATGTGGCCGCCGAAGTGCCCCAGAAACTCGAGACCGATGGCGAACGACTGCGCCAGGTGCTGACGAATCTCATCGGCAATGCCATCAAATTCACCGAGCAAGGTCAGGTGACCGTTCAGGTCAAAGCACAGGATGAAAGAGGGATTCGATTCGATGTTGCCGATACGGGGATCGGCATTCCGCTCGACGCCCACGAGCGGTTGTTCCGCTCGTTTTCGCAGGTCGACGCGTCGAGCCGTAGGAAGTTCGGAGGCACCGGTTTGGGCCTTGCGATCAGCCGCAAACTGGTGGCGCTGGCCGATGGAGAAATCGGATTCGACAGCGCCGAAGGCGAGGGCAGCACGTTCTGGTTTACGTGGCGAAGCGCGTCGGAAAGCTGAACATTCAGGTGCGGTTGGCAACCGATTAAGAACCAATTCAGCCGGCGAGGTCCAGCATGGGCCCATGTTGTCCCGCGCCACCCCCTGGAGGAAACGATGCGCACCCTGGTGAAGTCCCTGAGTCTGACCACAGCCCTGATGTTTGCCGGTACGAGTCTGGCGAACCATGACGGAGGCGTCGAATACGACTACGCCGAAGTGCTGTCGGTCGACCCGATCGTGGAGCAATACAGCGAACCGGTGGAGCGCCAGGTGTGTCGTCAGGAGCCGGTTGAAACCTACCAGCCGCAATATGCCTATCGCGATCGCAGCCACCGCGACCCGACTGGCGCCACGGTGTTGGGTGCCATCATCGGTGGTGCACTCGGCAATACGGTCGGTCGCGGTGATGGTCGCCGTGCGGCCACGATCGCCGGTGCGCTGATCGGTGGTTCAATCGGTCATGACAGTGCCCGCCGAGGTCGTTATGTCGAGACCGGTGGCCGTTACCAGACCCGCTACGAACAACGTTGTTATGTCGAAACCGACTACGAGCAGGACGAGCGCGTGACGGGTTATGACGTCACCTACCGGTACAACGGCCGTGTCTACCAGACCCAGACCGACCACCACCCCGGCGACCGCATCCAGGTCGAGGTTCAGGTCTCCCCGATTCTCTGAGATCTGAACGATTTCACAAGGCCCCGCCTCCCTGGAAGCGGGGCCTTTTTCCTGTTTGGACCCGGACTGTTACCATGGACGGTCATCCGCACTGCGGATCCCGTTCACGCTTCGTCCGGAGTCTTCCATGTTGCCAGCTTGCCCAAAATGCCAATCCACTCTGACCTACGAAGACCAGGCGCAGTTCGTTTGCCCCGAGTGTGGACATGAGTGGCCTCAGGCCGTGGCAGCCGAAACGGAACAGACCCGCGTGGTCAAGGACTCGGTCGGCAACGTGCTGGCAGACGGCGACACGGTCACGGTCATCAAGGATCTGAAGGTCAAGGGATCCTCGAACGCGCTGAAGGTAGGCACCCGGGTCAAGAACATCCGCCTGGTCGATGGTGATCACGACATCGATTGCAAGATCGAGGGCTTCGGGGCGATGCAGCTCAAGTCGGAGTACGTCCGCAAAGCTTGAACAACGCTTGGCATGCCGCTGGCTTTGTGATTGCATCGCAGGTTCCTGAAGGAGACGACCATGAATGATCCGATGCAGACCCCTTACACCCCGCCCCAGGCGCCCCTGCAATACGATTCGGGCTTGGGCCCGGCGCCGGACCACATGATGTTCGCCATCATTTCGGCGGTCCTCGGCACCATTTTCACGTTTCTTGCCTGTTGCTGTGCGCCGATCGGTCTGATCACCGGCATTGTGGCCATCTACCAGGCGAACAAGGCCAAGGCCTTCAATGCTGCCAACAACTTCGAAGCTGCCCACAAGGCGGCCAGCCAGGCCAAGATCTGGTCGATCGTCTCGGCTGTGCTCGCTGCACTGGGCTTGCTGTTGTTCCTTGGATCGCTGATCTTCAACTTTGCGTTGAACCCGGACATCCTTCGTCAGCTGCGTTGATCCTGTGCAAACCATGCCGCACATGCGTCCATGGATGATGCACGGCCTCTGGGTCGTGCCTGTTCTTGCAACATTGGCCATCGGCTTGTGGTTGCTGACGCAGTTCGACCCCAACCAGCCCGGGAACCCGTTCCCGGGCTGCTCGTTCCGCAGTTGGACTGGCCTGTTTTGCCCGGGGTGCGGCGCCACGCGCGCAATCCACGCGCTGATTCACGCCGATCCGGCCAAAGCCCTGCGCATGAATGCGCTGTTGGTTCTGGCCTTGCCGGTATTGCCACTGTTGATCATGCGCTTGTTCAAGCCGCTGCCGGCGCGGATCGATTCCTGGATCCGCCCGATCGCCAATCTTTGGCTGTGGCTGGGGCTTTACCTGGGCTTTGGAGTGCTGCGCAACCTGCCCTGGGCACCGTTTTCGTGGCTGGCACCCATCAGTTGACGGCAACGCCGGACTGACTGTCACGCTCAAGCCGATTGTGGTTAGCATCGGGTTTTCCCGATTTCCGGAGCCGACCCATGAGCCAAGCCCGTCGTGTCGCCATCCTTGGTGGCAGCCGTATCCCGTTCTGCCGCAACAACACCGCCTATTTTGAACTCGGCAATTACCACATGTCGGTCAAGGCAGTCGGCAGCCTGGTCGAGCGGTTTGGCCTGAATGGCCGGGAGCTCGGCGAAGTGGCACTCGGTGCGGTGCTCAAGCTGACGTCAGACTGGAACATTGGCCGTGAAGTGGCTTTGGGCTCCGGTCTGTCGCCGCGCACGCCGGGTATCACCATGTCGCGCGCCTGCGGCACCAGCCTCGACACCGCAATCCACATTGGCAACAAGATCGCCCTTGGTCAGATCAATGTCGGCATCGCCGGAGGCACCGACACCACGTCGGACGTTCCGATCGTGCTCGGTGAAAAGCTCCGTCGCCGCCTGCTGAACGTCAATCGCGCCAAAACCATGGGCCAGCGTATCGGCGCCATGTTGAAGGGATTCTCGTTGTCGGAACTCAAGCCGGGTTTTCCGGGTGTCGCCGAGCCGCGCACCGGCAAGTCGATGGGCGAACACTGCGAAATGATGGCGAAGGAATGGGCGATCACGCGCGAAGCCCAGGACCTGCTCGCATACCAGTCGCACCAGAAAGCTCAGGCCGCCTACGAGCGTGGGTTTTTCAAGGACCTGGTGACGCCGTTCCAGGGTTTGGAGCGCGACAACATCCTGCGCCCGGACACGACACTGGAAAAGCTTGCTTCGCTGAAGCCCGCGTTCGACAAAACGTCCGGCAAGGGTACGCTCACTGCTGCGAACTCCACACCACTGACGGACGGCGCCTCGGCAACCCTGTTGTCGAGCGAAGACTGGGCGCGTGCGGAAGGGCACGAACCTCTGGCCTACCTCACCCATTCGTCTGCCGCTGCGTTCGATTTTGTCGCTGGCGAGGGATTGTTGATGGCACCCACGCAGGCGGTTGCGAACCTGCTCAAGGCCACAGGCCTGACGTTGCAGGATTTCGATTACTACGAGATCCACGAAGCCTTTGCCGCACAAGTGCTGTGTACGCTGAAGGCTTGGGATACGCGGGCTTATTGCGTCGACAAACTGGGCATGCCGGACGCACTCGGCGCGATCGATCCGGCGAAGCTCAACGTAGTCGGCTCTTCGCTGGCGTTTGGCCATCCGTTCGCCGCAACCGGCGGCCGCGTGCTCGCTACGGCGGCCAAGCTGCTCAAGGAAAAGGGCGGCGGTCGCGCATTGATCTCCATCTGCACCGCCGGTGGCATGGGCGTGGCAGCGATCGTCGAGCGCTGAGGAGCGGGTCATGGGCGGCTGGATGTTGTACGGCGCGAATGGTTATACCGCAGGCCTGATCCTGAAACGGGCGATGGCGAACGGTCATCACCCGGTGTTGGCAGGCCGCAGCCGCGAAGCCATCGAGGCCCTGGCACGAGAGCACAATCTGCCGGCGCGGATTTTTCCGCTTGACGATCCCGAAACGGTGAAGTCGGCGCTGCAAGGTATCGATGTCGTGCTGCATTGTGCAGGGCCTTATTCCGCGACGGCGGCGCCGATGATTGAAGGCTGCCTGGCGGTGGGTGCACACTATCTGGACATCACCGGCGAACTCGACGTGTTTGCCTACGCCCATGCGCAGCATGAGCGTGCGCGTGAACGCGGGATTCTGGTCATGCCCGGAACCGGGTTCGATGTTGTGCCGACAGACTGTCTGGCCGCCATGCTGAAAGCCGAGCTTCCCGATGCCACTGAACTTGTCCTGGCTTTTGAAGCAGGCGGCGGCCCCAGTCAGGGCACTGCGAAGACGGCTGTCGAAGGTCTTGGCAAGGGCGGTCGGATCCGCCGCAACGGCAAGCTTGAGCGCGTGCCACTGGCTTACAAGACCCGTACGTTCGATCGCGCCGGTGAACCCCGGTTTGCGATGACCATTCCCTGGGGTGATGTCTACACCTCGTTCGTGTCCACCGCTATTCCCAATGTCGAGGTCTACATGGGCGTATCGCCCGGGACCGCCGAACGTGTCAAACGCTTGAACTGGGTGCGTTGGCTGCTCGGTATTGGCCCGGTCCAGCAGTACCTCAAGTCGAAGGTCCAGCAAGGTGGGCCCGCCGAAGCGAAACGGTCCGGTACCGACAGCTACATCTGGGGTGAAGTGCGCAATGCCGCCGGCAAGCAGGTCAGCAAACAACTGCAGACTCCGAACGGATATGAGTTGACTGCCGAATCAGCGCTCCGGATTCTCGAGCACGTCCTGAAGCATCCGCCCAAAGGCGGTTACAGCACGCCGTCCCAGCTGCTGGGGAAAGACTTCGTGTTGTCGCTCAGCGGCTGCAAGCTGGTCTGACTGGATTCTCGAATTGACCATCGGTTCAAGTTGATGACACAACTCAAGCCGACCAATCGGACGCGGGCAAAACGCGAGCTTCCGGGACGAGCCGATCGAGTCCCGGCCGATCACTGATTGCCATGCGCGCGAGTCGCTTGCTGTCCATCCAGATGATGCTCGAAACCCGTGGCCGGGTCAGTGCTCGCGCGCTTGCGGAAAAGCTCGAAGTGTCGATTCGCACCTTGTATCGCGATGTCGATGAACTGGCCGCAGCTGGAGTGCCCATTCATTCCGAACGTGGCCGAAACGGCGGGTTCGTGTTGCAGAAAGGCTGGAAGACCACCTTGACCGGCCTCACGGCTGCCGAGGCACAGTCGATCCTGATGCTGGGTCTGTCAGGTCCGGCAGCCGATCTCGGGCTCGGCGACGACGTGGCACGCGCCGAACTGAAATTGTTGACGGCTCTGCCAATGGTCCAGAGGACACAAGCGAACCTGGTGCGCTCCAGGTTCCACCTCGACCCGATCGATTGGTATCGCGAAGCACAGCCAGCGCCTGCGTTGGCGATCGTTGCGCAAGCTGTCTGGGACCAGCGTCAAATCGCCATGGCCTATGAAAGTTGGAAGGCGACCGTCCGGCGGACGGCACATCCGGTCGGACTGGTTCTGAAAGGTGGCGCCTGGTATCTGGTTGCGGCCGTCGGCGGATCCCCCAGGACATACCGTGTCGCCAGCATCCAGCATGTGGAGATACTTGATGCCGCAGCGGAGTGCCCGGACGGATTTGATCTCGGTCGCTATTGGTCAGAGCGCGTCAACCAATTCGAATCGGATCTTTACCCGGGTGTCGCCCGGGTTCGGGCCACCCAACAAGGACTGGGGGAATTGTCTCGTTCGAGCGCTCGGGTGGCGCGCGCGCTGGCGTCGCAATCACTGACACCCGATACCGAAGGTCGGTTCCGTGTTTCGGTCCCGATCGAGATCGAAGCGAGAGCCGTCCGTCTGTTTGTCTCAATGGCTGCTGATGTGGAAGTGCTCAACCCGAAGTCGCTGCGCCATGCAATCCGGGACTTTCTTGAGACTGCGTCCGCACGATATCGGCAAACGACCGACACGCTTCCGGATTGAGACAAGTCGTTTACCTGAAAATACCTGACATTCGATGGCAGCATTATCTGGCTATGTTCACCGCTCTCGCCCGCACCGGGATCAGGAGCACTCATGAGCAACGAACCGAGCAATCACGACCGTCGGACCCTTCTTCTTGCCTCTGCATCTGCCGGCATCGCGTTGGGTCTGACGAGCCTTGGTCAAACAAGTGCCGCGGATGTTCCCCAAAAGGCACTCGAACCGGCAGTCGGTCGGCCGGGCGACTTCAAATTCCTCGAAGGCGAGTGGCGGATCCGGCACCGGCGCCTCAAAGCCGGGGCGACTGATATCTGGGATGAATTCGACGGTGAAGCGAGCTGCTGGACCATTCTGAACGGCGTTGGAAGCGTCGAGGAACTACGCATTCCCTCACGTGACTTCTCCGGCATGGGATTGCGACTTCTCGACCTGGAAAAGAGTCTTTGGTCCGACTTTTGGGTCAATGGCAAATCCGGCGTGTTGACGACCCCAGGCATGACCGGGGTGTTTCGCGATGCCGTCGGCATCTTCGAATCTGACGACGTCCATGAAGGCAAGCCGATCAAGGTTCGCGGGATCTGGGACCGCATCACGGCCACCACTTGCAGGTGGCACCAAACCGTCTCCGACGATAGCGGAAAGACTTGGAAACCGAACTGGTTCATGGACTGGAAACGGGTCTAGCACGCTGACGCTGGCGAGAGAGCGCTCATCCATCACTGCGGGAGAGCGTTCAGGCTGAAAGGATCGCGGACAACCCTTGGCGGGCATACTGGGGCGCCCCGGTCCGGCGCAGTGATTCCCTGAAAACTTGCGCTGCGGTTCGCCTGTGGCAAGCTAGCCTTCTCGTTGAAGGAATGCCCATGACTGAACAAGTTCGTGCCGGGCTGTTTGTCTATGCCAAGGATCTTGCGCGAGTGGCCTCGTTCTATGAAGCCGTGCTCGGTATGACGCGTGCCCATGTCTCGGCAGATCTCGTGGTGCTGAAAGCCGATCAACTTCAACTGATCGTCCACGCGATTCCAGCGCCCATCGCGGCGCAGATCGAGATCACTTCACCGCCGGAGCCACGGGAAGAGGCAGCCTACAAGTTTTTCTTCACGGTACCGAGCCTGGATTTGGCCGACGTTCGAGCCCGGCAGCAGGGCGGGGAAGTTCTGGCAGAGTCGTGGCGTGGGCCGGACTTCGTCGTTCGTAATGCGGTGGATCCAGAGGGCAACATCTTTCAGTTGCGAGAGCTGTTGAAAGGTTCGGCCGAGGGCTGAGACCCGCCGCTGTCCTGGCGCACAATAACCTGGCCGGCCTTGTAGTCCCGTTTTCAACAGGAACCAGACATGAACCCTCCAGCCCTCGAAACCTGGCACAGACTTGTCCGCACACAGGACCCATCGGGACTGCCGGCACTCCTGGCCGAAGACGCGGTGTTCCACTCCCCGGTCGTGCATACACCACAACGCGGCAGACAAGTTGCGGCGGGTTATCTGGCGGCGGCGTTCCAGGTGTTTTTCCACCCGGGTTTCCGATACGTCCGCGAGATCGTCGGTGACACCGACGCGATGCTTGAATTCGACACCGAAGTGGACGGCATTCAGGTGAATGGTGTCGACATCATCCGTTGGAACGACGCCGGGCAGATCACTGACTTCAAAGTGATGCTGCGGCCACTGAAGGCGATCAACGTGATTCACCAGCGCATGGCGGCGATGCTGCAGTCGATGTCATGAAGTCTTGCTGGCAGGCCATTTGAAACAGCCTGCTAGTTGCGCAAGCCCCGACCTCTTGCCAGCAGCCAGCTTGAATAAGCGCCGAGTGCCACGGCAGCAACGGTCATCACCGCGAGTGAGGTGCCGATCGGTACGTCACTCTTGCCGAGCACGCCGTAACGGAACGCACTGACCATGTAGAGGATCGGGTTGAAGTGACTCAGTCTTTCCCAGAACGGCGGCAGCAGTGAAATGGAATAGAACACACCGCCGAGATAGGTGAGTGGGGTCAGGATGAAGGTCGGGACGATCGAGATGTCATCGAACTTCTTCGCGAACATGGCATTGATGAAGCCGGCGAACGCAAACGTCAGTGCGGTGATGAACAAGGTGAGCAGCGTGATCAGTGGATGTTTCACTTCGAGTCGCGTGAAGAACAACGCCACCACCAGCACGATCGCGCCGACCATCAGGCCGCGCACGATGGCGCCGATGCAATATCCGCTGAGGATCACCCAATTCGGTGTCGGAGAAACCAGGATCTCTTCGATGAATCTATGGAATTTCGAGCAGAAGAAGCTCGACAAGATGTTGCCGTAGCTGTTCTGGATCTCGCTCATCATGATCAGTCCTGGCAAGATGAAGTCCATGTACCGGATGCCGTTCATGTCCTTGATCTGGCTGCCGATGAGGTTGCCGAAGATGACGAAGTAAAGTGTCATCGTGATCGCCGGCGGCACCAGGGTTTGGCCCCAAATGCGCAGGATGCGCGAAATCTCGCGCATGACGATGGTGTTCAGTGCGGTCAGGTTGCCTCGGGTATTCATGCAGCCTGGCCC
>JBEIPT010000536.1:0-2306 GCA_040376895.1 Lysobacteraceae bacterium
ACCAGAGGGCGGCGGCGACTGGATTCCCGCTTTCGCGGGAATGACGGAGTGGGGTCTTACTCGCGTCAGCGGCAAAGTCTGTCGGGTTGCATCAAAGGAACCGGAAGCACTTTCTTTATGTCGTCATGGAGAGCGCAGCGACGCGGCAATCTCGTGCTTGCAACACGTTCATGTACCGCCTCTGCACCCTGAGATTGCCGCGGCCCGCAAGCGGGCCTCGCAATGACGCTTTCGAGTTCGTGCGCGAAGCAGCGCAACAAATGGTTCTATCAGGACTCCCACAGTGAAAACATGCCGCGATCCTTGACCTGTGGGAGCGGATCCCGCCGCGATGTGACCTGTCCGGAACGGTGATCGGTGTGTCCCCAAAACACATCAGCCCCGACCGGACCTCGGAATTCCCGGGGCCTGATCGAGGCTGTGTGGAACTGCTGACTACGATGTAATGAAACGCTTAGGCGAGATCGAAACGGTCGTTGTTCATGACCTTCGTCCAGGCGGCCACGAAGTCGTTGACGAACTTCGGATGGGCATCCGACTCGGCATACACTTCAGCGATGGCGCGCAACTGCGAGTTCGAACCGAACACGAGATCAGCGACAGTGCCCGTCCACTTCACGGTACCCGACTTGCGATCGCGGCCTTCCAGAACATTGGCGTTGGCCGCGGAACGTGTCCAGGCCGTGCTCATGTCGAGGAGGTTCACGAAGAAGTCGTTCGTGAGGGCTTCCGGACGCTGGGTGAACACACCATGCTGGGCCTTGCCGACGTTCGCATTGAGCGCACGCAGGCCGCCGACGAGCACGGTCATTTCCGGAGCGGACAAGTTCAACAGCTGGGCCTTGTCGATCAGGTATTCCGCCTGTGCGCCTTCGACGTGTGCCTTGGCGTAGTTACGGAATCCGTCGGCCTCGGGCTCGAGCACGGCGAACGAGTCAACGTCGGTCTGGTCCTGCGACGCATCGGTACGACCTGGTGCAAACGGCACCGTGGTGTCGACACCAGCCTTCTTCGCTGCCGCTTCGACCGCTGCGTTACCGGCGAGCACGATCAGATCAGCCAGCGAGATCTTCTTGCCGCCGGAAGCGGAGGCGTTGAAGTCCTTCTGAATCGACTCGAGCGTGGCGAGCACCTTGGCCAGCTGTGCCGGCTGATTGGCCTCCCAATCCTTCTGCGGCGCAAGGCGAATACGCGCGCCATTGGCGCCACCGCGCTTGTCGCTGCCGCGGAACGTCGATGCAGAGGCCCATGCGGTCGAAACCAGTTCGGAAATCGACAGGCCCGAAGCGAGTACCTTGGCCTTCAGTGCAGCAGCGTCGGCGGCGTCCACGAGGGCATGATCAACGGCCGGAACCGGATCCTGCCAGATCAGAACTTCGCTCGGCACGAGCTTGCCGAGGTAACGAGCACGCGGGCCCATGTCACGGTGCGTCAGCTTGAACCAGGCGCGTGCGAACGCGTCGGCGAATGCTGCCGGATCCTGATGGAACTTGCGTGCTGCCTTCTCGAAGCCCGGATCAAAACGGAGCGACAGGTCGGCCGTGGTCATCATCGGCGGATGTTTCTTCGACGGGTCGTGTGCATCCGGAATCAGATGCTCCGGCTTGCAGTTCTTAGGTGTCCACTGATGGGCGCCGGTCGGGCTCTTGGTGAGTTCCCAGTCGTAGCCGAACAGCATGTCGAAGTAGCCGTTGTCCCAGGTGGTCGGGTTCGGCTTCCACGCGCCTTCAATGCCGCTGGTCGTGGTGTGCACACCCTTGCCGCTGCCGAACTTGTTGATCCAGCCAAAACCCTGGTGCGCAAGGTCTGCGCCTTCCGGTTCGGGGCCGACATCGCCTTCAGGGCCGGCGCCATGCGCCTTGCCGAAGGTATGGCCGCCGGCAACCAGTGCCACGGTCTCTTCGTCGTTCATCGCCATGCGACTGAACGTTTCACGGACGTCGCGGCCGGAGGCGACCGGGTCAGGATTGCCGTTCGGGCCCTGAGGGTTCACGTAGATCAGGCCCATCTGGACGGCGCCGAGCGGATTCGCGAGTTCGCGATCGCCGCTGTAACGCTTGTCGCCCAGCCAGGTGGTTTCCGGACCCCAGTAGATGTCTTCTTCAGGCGCCCAGATATCGGCGCGGCCACCGGCAAAGCCGAAGGTCTTGAAGCCCATCGATTCCAGCGCGACGTTGCCGGCGAGAATCAGCAGGTCGGCCCAGGAAATCTTGTTGCCGTATTTCTGCTTGATCGGCCACAACAGGCGGCGGGCCTTGTCGAGGTTGCCGTTGTCCGGCCAGCTGTTGAGCGGCGCAAAACGCTGG
>JBEIPT010000129.1:0-9191 GCA_040376895.1 Lysobacteraceae bacterium
CCGGGCGATACACGGCAGCCAACACTGCCGGCGCCAGCAATGCCAGCGCCGAGAACGACAAGGCGCCAATGTCGGCGAGTGCCTGGGCCGCGTCCATCGCGCGGCTGTAGCCCCAGGCCAGTCCAAGCACCAGGGCAATCGCCCAGCGTCGATGCCACAACACCCGTGGCCGCCAATCGTCTTCGCGACCTGCCTGGCGCACCAGTACACGCGGGGCGATCCAGTGGTTTGCAATCATGATCGACAAGGTCAGCGCAACCAGGATGACCATGCCGGTGGCCGCCGACACACCGCCCATGAACGCGAACAAGGCCAAGCCACTGCGGCCATCAGCCAGCGGCAGGCCCAGCACATAGAGGTCGGCCGGCAAGGTTGTGCCCAGTCGCTCCGCACCCAGCCACGCCAGGGGCAAGGTCGGTGCGGCGATCAACAGCAAGTACAGCGGAAACAGCCAACGTGCGCGCTTCAACCGCTCGGGCCGATCCAGTTCGACCATGCCGACATGGAATTGATGCGGCAGCGTGAACATGGCCAGCGCACCCAGCACCACAAGCGTCACGAAACTGCTGTCGATGTTCGGCCACAGACTGGCTCCTGGCGGCGGCCACGACACCGTACGTTCGGCACTGAAGGCATACAGGCCCAATGCCAGCATGGCCGCAAGCTTGAACACCGACTCGAACGCGATGGCCAACACCAGCCCGCGATTGTGTTCGGTCGCTGCGGCACGCCGGGTGCCAAACAACATGGCGAACAACGCCATGAATACAGCGACCCAGAGTGCCACGTCCTGCCAGGCCGGTGTGGTCGCGAACCCGCCGGTCAGCATGGCAAAGCTCATCGCCACAGCTTTCAGCTGCAAGGCCACGTACGGCACCATGCCGATCAACACGACCGTGGTGACCCATGCGGCGAGCGCGGAATCCTTGCCGAACCGCGATGCAATGAGATCGGCGATCGATGCCGAGTTCTGCGCCTTCGCGAGTGCCGCGACGCGCATCAACAACGGGGTTGCCAGCAGGAACACGAGGATCGTGCCGATGAAGGTCGGCGGGATGGGCGACTGCCAGCGCGCAGCTTGCGTGACGGTGCCGTAGAACGTCCAGGCCGTGCAGTACACGGCGAGCGACAGGGCGTAGATCAGCGACCAGTATCCCTGAAGTCGGGTCGCACGACGCTCACCCCACAATGCCACTGCAAACAGCAGCAGCACCCAGACCAGCCCGGCGATCACGACCACGCTGGCACTCAGCATGGCGCGTCCGTGTCAGGCATCAGCGCCCGATCTGCTTGAACACCGACTGCAACCAGCGCACTTGTGCGCCGTCGCGGGTGTCGTATTGGCTGCCTGTATAGCCCCACCAGTCCCAGCATCCCTTCGGATTGAGCGGCACGAAGCTCGCCTTCGTTTGAGGATACAGCACGACTACCTGGGCGGCATCGGCAGCCTGGTGCCAATCGGTCAGCCCGACCAATCGCTCATCGATCGCGTCGACATTCATCTCGCAACCATGGAACACCACATGCAGACCGCAAGTTTGACTGCGACAGGCATCCGGCACATAGAGGTAGCCGACTTCTCCCAACTGCGCGTCACCAGCCGAACCGGGCTCGATGTTCTGGTCGAAACGCAACAGTTCGCCCGGCTTCGGGGCTTTCATCGGGGGAACGCCGCCTGGGGTCAGGTAGTCGAGAATACGTTTGGCCAGATTGATCCCGCAGTCAGCGACATGATTGCCGCTGTTGCTGCAATCACCGGCGGCGGCCGTGGGCCAGAGGTGGCCGATCGGCAGGTCGGCTTGTTGCTCGATGCGCGCTTCCGGTGCAATGGCCGCGTAGAGTTCTGCCGTGGCCAGACTTGCCTTCGGCGAAACAATCCCATCATTGGCACCGTGCAGGATCAGGATCGGGTCGTCGTCAAGTCCGGCGACTGGATCGATCTGCCCGGCGTCCGCCTTGGCCCGCAACGCACTCGAAAGGCCTGCAACATCGATCGACGGTTCGGACTTCATGCAGGTCGACAACGCAATGTCGAGTTTGCCGTTGGCGCAACCGTACGGCCCGCCTGCCACCGCTGCCATGCCGTGGATCTGATCCGACAACGCCACATGCACCTGGGTTGCCATGTACGCGCCGGAGGAGATGCCCGAGACGCTCACCCGTGCCGGATCGATCGACAGCTTGGGCAATGGTGCGAGCGATTCGGCCGGCGCACAGGCAGCAAGTACCAACAAGGCACTGGCCATGAGCGTGACGCGGACAAAAGGGCCCTGCGAACCGACCGGGTTTGGCCCCGGATGGATCAAATCGGCCGGACGCAGGAAAACTTCAGACATCAGTCACCATGCACCAATCAATCGAACGTGTAGGTTGCAGCCAGCGTGTACTGGCGCGGCGCACCATAGAATCCGGTCAGGATACCCAGCACCGGGATGTTGTAACCGGTCGTTCGGTATTCCTTGTCGCCCAGGTTGCTGCCTTGCAGGGAGAACATCCACGGACCTTCTCCGCGCCAGACCAGACCCGCGTTGAACAGCGTGTAGCCTGGCTGCGCAATCACTTCGCTCAGATCGGTGGTTGGATAGACCTTGTCCTGATAGCTGGCACCGGCGCGGCCAAACAGTTCGCCGCCGAAGACATCCCAGGTGTACGTGACGTTGACCGCCGCTGACAGCTCGGGCGCGTTCGTGAATTTCTGCGCGTCCGAGATATCCACACCGCGATTGATGAACTCGTCGTAATTCGCGTCCAGCATGGCCACGTTGCCGCTGATGCCGAACCGTTCCGTCGGCATGGCTTGCAGTTCCAGCTCGACACCTTGGATATGGCCCTTGCCGGCATTCGTGAAATCACCAAAGAACGCGTCGTCGGTACCGTCTCCGTTGGAATCGAAGGCCGTGAACACCGACAACTGGATGTCCTTGTAGTTGTTGTAGAAATACGAGGCATTGAAGAACACGGTCTGGTCGCGCCAGGCCTGCTTGGTGCCGATTTCGAAGCTGGTCACCGACTCGTCGTCGAACGGTCGCGCCGACAGTGGCACGGCCGTGACATTGGCGCGGATGTTGAAGCCGCCGCTCTTGAAGCCGCGGCTGACCAAGCCGTAGAACATGACGTCGTCGGTCGCCTGCCAATCCACCGAGATCTTCGGCGACAGATTCTTGAAGCTGACCGTGTCGGTAAAATCGGCTGGTGTGGCGATCGGGTTCGTGAAGTTGCTGTTCGAGAACGCCTGGTTCAGGACATCGGCGCCCTTTTCTTCGTCGGTCCAGCGCAAGCCGCCGGTGATCGACCATGCATCGTTGATGGCATACGTGCCTTCACCGTAGACCGCGAGTGACTCGGTATCCACCACCCCGTTCGTGGTGCCGAACGACGCATTCAGGAAGTTGTTGAACACCGTGCCGCCGGCTTCACCATCGAACCAGTAGAGACCGAACACACCGGTCAGTCGGTCGCCGGTGTAGTTGAACTGGAACTCCTGGCTGAGTTGTTCGTCGGCGTACAACGCACGGACATCGGTGATGCGGTTCGGCAGTTGGTCGAAGTCGATATTGGTGTCGGTATCGGACTCGCGATACGCGGTGACCGACTTGAACCACCAGGCATCGTCGATATTCCAGTTCAGTGTCGCCGAAGCGCCATCCATGGTGGTGTCGTTGACGTTCGGCATGCCGCTGGCGATGTCGTAACGGTCATCGAACGGGGCAGTACGCAGCGGATCGAACGCGTTGAATGCATTCAGGCGGCGACCGCCACGGACACCACTCTGGTCGTCCATGTGGTCGATGTTGAGCAGCAGGCTGACGTTGTCATTCGGATAGAAGCCGATTGTGCCGCGACCGACCAGGATTTCCTTGTCGGAGACCGGTTGGCCGTTGAAGCGATTTTCGCCGAAGCCATCACGATGGAGCGACGCCACCGAAAAACGAGCCACGACCGCATCGGATCCGAGCGGGGCATTGAGGCTGGTCTTCACGTCCATCTGTGAATGGGTGCCGACCGCAAACGTCGTCGAAGACGAGAACTCGGGCAACAATGGTTTGGTGACGAACTTGATGGCGCCACCGATCGTGTTCTTGCCGTACAGCGAACCCTGCGGGCCACGCAGCACTTCGATGCGCTCGAGATCGACCACGTCGAGCAAAGCACCTTGCGGACGCGCCACATAGACATCGTCGATGTACACGCCCACGCCCGGGTCAACGCCCCAGAGCGGATCGGACTGACCGACACCGCGGATGTATGCGGTGACCGTGGAGCTGGAACCGCGTGCGGCATAAACCGTCAGGTTCGGCACTTCGGCATCGATGTCGGACATGTCCTCGATGTTCATGTTCTCGATCGCGGTCTCGGTGAATGCCGTGACGGCGATCGGCACTTCCTGAAGTGTCTCTTCGCGGCGACGTGCGGTCACGGTGACGGCTTCGAGCTTGTTGGCTTCGCTGGCGTCGGCCGACTTGGCGGACTCGGTATCGGATTGTGCAATGACGGAGCCGGCACCCAGTGCCAGCGTGATGGCCAAGGCCAGAGGTGCGATCTGCAAACGGTTCATTAGTTTCTCCCCGACGCGAACGGCGTCGATCTACAGGTCACAGGTTAAGCCGGTCGCGATGCCGGGGCACCTGTACCTTGGTCCAATTCCGGGTATGGATCGAGTCGTCGAGTATGGCCCCATGACAAGCCTCATCGGACTGATTGCCGCTCTCGCCCTCCTGATCGTGCTGACCATGCGCGGCATGAGCCTCTTCATTGCCACGCCTTTGTGCGCGTTGCTGGTGGCTTTGTGCGGTGGCATTGCGCCGCTGCCGATCCCGGGCCAGGCCGGTGGCGACATGGTCAGCCTGTACATGGGTGGCTTCACCGGGTTCATCGCGAACTGGTTCTTCATGTTCCTGCTCGGCTCGATTTTCGGCAAGGTCATGGAGGACACTGGCTGTGCCGACAGTATCGTGCGCGCCGTATCGGGCCGACTGGGTGTCGGTCATGCCGCATTGGCCGTGGTTCTGGCGTGCGCAGTGCTGACCTACGGCGGTGTGAGTCTGTTCGTGGTGGCCTTTTCGGTTTACCCGATGGCGGTGGGTCTGTTCCGCGAAGCGGATTTGCCGAGGCGATTCATTCCTGCAGCACTGAGCTTCGGCTCTGTCACGTTCACTATGACTTCGGCCGGGTCCCCGGAAATCCAGAACTGGATCCCGATCCAGCATTTGGGAACCACTCAGTACGCGGGCTGGCAAGCCAGCATTGTCGTCGCGTTGTTCATGGCGGTGTTCGGGCAGCTGTGGCTCGGTTGGATGATCAAACGCGCCAAGGCCCGTGGTGAACGTTTCGAAGCACGCGACGACGATCCGGCCGGCAGCCGCCAGAACCTGCCGAATCCCTGGGCCGCAACACTACCCTTGTTGGCAGTGCTCGGAATTTCCTTCTTGCTGCACGAACGCCTGCAGACTGCCGCGCTCATCGTGGCATTGTTGTCTGGCGCCATCGTCGCCGCAGTGGTGGGTTGGCGGCATCAGCGTCAACCTGGCCAGGCACTTGCCGACGCGGCGACCGGTGCGTTGATCGCGATCGGCAATACGGCAGCAGTCGTCGGTTTCGGCGCGGTGGCCAAGGCAGCACCGGCATTCGAACAGACCGTACAGTGGATGACCCATCTGCCGGGTGGTGGGTTGGTCGGTGCTGCGGTGGCGGTGAGCTTGATCGCCGCAATGACCGGTTCGGCGTCAGGTGGCCAGGCCATCGCGTTGCCGATCATTGCGCCGCTTTATACCGCCCAGGGCGTGTCGCCGGACCAATTGCACCGGGTCGTCGCGATTTCATCCGGCGTGCTGGATTCACTGCCGCACAACGGCTACGTGGTCACCACCATTCGTGCGATCTGCAAGGACACGCATGCGCGGGCTTACCCTGCAGTCGGTGCCTTGACGGTGATCGTGCCGTTGGCCGGCCTGATCCTGTGTATTGGGTTGTTTGCGATCGGACTCTGATTCAGCATCGCCACATCCAACAATGGGAGCGGCTTTAGCCGCGAAGCCAATGTCCAATCGCATCGCGGCTAAAGCCGCGGTGATCTCAACCGGTCGATGCAACACAACGCATCGATCGGTTGAGACCACCGCTTCGCGAAGCGAAGCGATAACGCTCCTGGTGCTTCGCTTCGCGAAGCACCAGGAGCGTTATTGGCTCCGGCACATCGCAGCACGGATTTTCTGTGCCTCGGGCATCCATTCCTGCAACTTGCGGATCCGCGTGTCGCTGTTTGGGTGCGTGGACATGAACTCTGGCGGACGCTGGCCACCGCCTTGCGCGCCCATCCGCTCCCACAGGCCAATGGCCTGCTCGGGATCGTAACAAGCACCGGCGGCAAGCATCAGGCCTACATAATCCGCTTCCGATTCGTGGTCACGCGAGAATGGCAGCAGCACGCCGAACTTCGTTCCGGCACCAATGGCAGCCATGACCATCTGCTGGCGCTGCGGGTCCATGTCGCCGGTTGCCATGCCGGCTGCAGTGGTACCGATCTGCGTGAGTTTCTGGTGCGCCATGCGCTCGGCGCCATGACGCAGGATTGCATGGGCGATCTCGTGGCCCATCACGGCAGCCAACGCGTCGTCGTTCTGCGTCACCGGGAGGATGCCGGTGTACACGGCCATCATGCCGCCAGGCAGGCAGAATGCATTGGCTTGATCCGACTCGATCACACTGACGGCCCACTCGAATTGATCCCACTGGGTTTCGGTCTGGACGTTGTTGTCCTGACGGATCAATGCCTCCACCTGCGGACCGGCGTTGATCAGGCGCTGGGCGATGCCACGCACCATGTCCGGCACTTCGCCTTCGCGAATGACCTTGCCACGTTCTTCGGACAGGATCTGCTGGTAGGCCTGCAGGCCAAGCTGGACATCCTGCTCGACCGATGTCTCGACAAGCTGCTTGCGGCCGGTGAACGAGGCTTCCTGGCGATTGCTGAAGTAGTAGTAACCCAGATAACCCGCGGCCAGCACCAATACCCACCAGCGCATGCCGCCACTGCGGCGTCCGGTCATCATCATCCGCGGATCCTGCGGGGCGCTTCGGGCAAATCGGCTCATGCGGTAGGTGTCCTCGGTGAATTCAATACAGCAAGGTTCTGATTATGGCGCCATGTCGCGGGCAACGCGAAAGCCGATGCGGGCGCTGCGCGTATCGGCTGCAACACCCATGCGGAACGCCGAACGCACGTCTTCCGGCGAACTGCCCCACGAACCGCCTTTGAGCGTCCGACCGGTGCAGCCGCGGTTGACCCAGGCTTCGCCGGTATCCGGAGCACGCAGGTAGTTCGCATGCCAACAATCCTCGACCCATTCCGACACGTTGCCGCCGATGTCGAACAGGCCGAAGGGGTTGGCCACGAACTGCGCTACCGGCGCCGGACCCCAATAGCCGTCGCGGTATCGCGCAAAGGATTTGGTCCAGCTGCGTTTCGTGCGCGAGCGATCGCGCTCGCCGGTGAGATTGCCGACCACGGACTGCGGGCTGCCTTCGCCCCACCAATACGAACTGGTACTACCGGCGCGCAGGGCGTATTCGAACTCCGCCTCGGATGGCAACCGATAGCGGTTGCCGGTGATCTGAGTGAGCCAATCGGCATAAGCCTGGGCGTCGTTCCATGAGACATGGATGACCGGATCGCCGCTCTTTGCGCGTCCGCCGAGATAGTCGTGCTTCCAGCTGATGCCACCCTGGCGAGTGATCCGGCCGGTCTTGTTATCGTAGACACTGGACTCATTGCCCCGCTCGGCGTCCGTCTTGTATTGGGTGGCGTTGATGAACTTTCGGAACTGCGCAACGGTGACTTCCGTTTTTGCCAATGCGAACGGCCGCTCGATTCGAACGGCGTGCTGCGGTCCTTCATTCGCCTGTCGAAGCGGTTCGTTCTCGGGCGAGCCCATCAGGAACTCACCGATTGGAATGACCACCATGTTCGGGCCATCACCACTTCGATCGTTGAATGCGTCGGCGAATTTTTCGCCCGGTTGATAACTCGCATAGATCGCCGCGTTGCTGACTCGGGTGGCGAGGTCAGCTACTCGAGCGGACTCGAGTCCGAGCGCGCGCAGGTCAACGAGCAGTGTTTCAGCTCTTTGTCGATCACGTGCCTTGAGCGCCAATTCCGCTCGTTCGATCAGGTCGTTCACACGCCGAAGCTTGAACTGTGCAATGCGTTCACTCGCCTCACTGAGGCGCTTGTTGCCCGGCGCGATGGCTGTAGCTTCCGCAAGCAGGCTATCGGCCGCCACAAAATCGACGTTGCTGGCTGCGGCGAGCGCCTGATCCAGCAGACCGGCAGCCAGATCATCGAGTCCTTTCAGGCTAGGCCGGTTGCGCCCGTCGCGCTGAAGTGCGGCGCGGTAACTGTCGAGTGCGCTGGCGCCGTCGGGCTCGAGCAGTTGCTCTTGGGCGATCCGCTCGGCGGCCTGCGCCAGGAGCTGTTTGATTTCCGGCAGCACACTGATGCGCTTGGCCATTGCCGGAAGACGCCGATCCGACAACTGATGGAGATCCAGTGCGTCGACGAGATCGCGTGCGAGGGTGTCGTCGCCCTCATCCAGTGCGTTGCCAGCTTCATTGAACAGGGAATCCAGCAGAGCCTCCCGACCGATGCGGGCCTTGGTCTGACCCGGATCCAGCGCCAAGACCTGCGTGAACAGCGCAAGCGCGTTGTCGTCTTCGGGTTGCAGCCAATGTTTGACTGCCATCGCCTGTTCGGCGGCTTCCAGCAGACGATCGCGCTCGATTTCCGCTTCGGCGTCCAGTGGCTCGTGCGGCAGATCTTCAGCGGTGACGGTGGCTGCAGTTTCCGCGGGCGGCAGATCAGGCTCATCACCCGTCTCCAGATCGGCACGGGCGGCATCATCCTGCTCGGCGAGTGCAGTGATTCGCTGATCATCCAGCGTCGGCAGCTCTTCGGGCGACCAGTCAATGGACTCGATACTGGGCCAAAGCCAGCGCCAGCCCATGGCGACGAGCAGCACGGACAAGCCGAGGCTTGCGCCCCAGCGCTCCTTGCGGCTCATTCTGTCGCCTCGACGGCTTTCGTTCATGCACCGACCTTGGGATGATTCCGGTTTCCGGATCAGGATTCTCGCATGGCCGATTGGATCGACAAGCCCGAACCGTTGCAAGCCTTGGTGGCTTCACTGAGTTCCGCC
>JBEIPT010000382.1:0-3846 GCA_040376895.1 Lysobacteraceae bacterium
ACAGATCCGCGTTCGTTTTGATACCGGCAGCGAGCCATTGCTTCAATACGAGTTGGGTGTGGACGATCTGGAGGGCGTCACGCCGCAGGTCGAAAATCATGGTGATGGCACTTACACGCTTTCTTACTTGATCCCCGACAACGCGCTCCGTCGCCATTGCTTCAATATTGCTGTGTGGAACACGAAAGGTCTGCGTGCCAGCGATATCAGATGTTTCACGATCGATGTGGAGCACGATCGCGAAATCGAAATTCTCTCGCCAGCGCAGGATGCCGTGGTCTCCACGCCCACGGTCGAGGTGAGACTGCGAGCGATCGAGGAGGGGCGTCCGATCGAAGACGTGACGATTGACGGTGAGGGTGCCCTCATGGAACTGGATCGTTCGGTCAAGCCAGCCGATTATCGTTACCACGTTCTTGAAGAGATCCAACTCGAACCGGGCGAAAACCTCATCGAAATTGAAGTCCGATTCGCGGATGACACCGTCGAGCGTCGCCAGCTTCGTGTGGTCTGGCAGATTGCACCCGAAGTCCGTATCGATTCGCCCCGGGATTGGCAGACGCTGGGTCCGGTCGAGTCACCCGGCCCGGTGCCGGGTGGCGCGACTGATCTGACGGGAGACGTGCAGCGGCCAGTGCTGGTCATCGGCTCGACCAGTGCGCCGGTCACATCGGTGCAGGTCAACCAGCAGCAAGCGACCGTTTCGGCAGATGGCCTGAGTTTCTCATTCCAGAATTTTTTTTTGCATGAAGGCACCAATCTGATCAGTGCGGCGGCGACCGATGTTCATGGTCGTGTCGCTGATATCCAGATCACGGTCTATGTGGATCAGACCGCGCCGATCCTGACAATCGAATCACCCGAAGCCGATGCCGTGGTGTCAGCACAAAGTATCGACGTGCGCGGGGTGGTCAACGATGCAGTCGAGGGACGGGTCGGTGCAGTGCAGCCGCAGGTAAGGGTAGAAAACACCACGAATGGAAGGGTTGTGGATGCGCAGGTGACCAATCTGGGTTTCCTTGCCATGGACGTGCCGCTCGAAGTTGGGGTGAATGATCTGGCCGTAACCGGACGCGATGCATTCGGCAATGCGCGCACAAGGGCTCTTCGAGTGTCGCGCACGGGCGTCGGAACGCGGCGCTTGCTGATGATGACCGGCAATCGGCAGCAAGGTTTTCCGGAAACCGAAGTCGCACTGCCCCTCACTGTTCAGGCGATCGATGCTGAAGGAGACCCGGTTCCGAATCACCCGGTGCGCTTCGACGTGTTGCGCGGCAGTGGATCGATCCGATCCAGTCTTGCACCGGAACGCCCGGATGGCGTCAATCTCGCGCGGAACCTGCAGCTTCAAACCAACGCGGATGGTTTGGCCCAGGTCTGGCTTCGGCTCGGTACCGATGCGCGGCCCGGCAGCGACGTGGTTCGCGCTTCCAGCGAGGGCCAGCCAGAAACAGCGGTGTTCACAGCCACCGCTCAGGCCGGCGAGGCAGCGCAGATCGGAATCTTCGGCGCATCAGGTGCGCAGTATGTGTCGACAGACAGCACGCCACTGGAAGCACTGATGGTGCAAGTCCTCGATGCTCACGGCAATCCGGTGGAAGAAGTCCCCGTTGAGTTCCAGATCACGTCGGGCGGCGGACACTTCACCACCGCTTCTGCGCCCGCTGGGGTGGTCTCGCAGGACGGCGCCGCAATCGTGACGTTGACCGATCGAAATGGTGTGGCCGCGGCCCGTCCGCGGGCTCTTGGCGAAGCCGGGGCTCTGGTCGTGCACGCCGAGGTGATTCAACCCGACGACAGTCGTTTGGGAGACGTGACGTTTCAACTGGAGGTATTGACGCGAAGTCAGGGTGCAACAGCACTGAGTGGGGTGGTGATGGACCACGACGGCACGCCGATTGCCGGCGTTCAACTGTCGATCGGTCGAACGACACTCCGTGTCGTGACCGACACGCAGGGTTTTTTCCAGTTTGCCGACCAGGTGCCGACAGGGCGAGTGGACCTGTTCGTGGACGGTCGCGAAGTTCGGTTCGTGCGGGGCGGATCCCAATTCGAATATCCGGCGCTGCACTTCGAAACCGCAGTGATCCAGGGGCAAGTCAATCAGTTGCCGCACCCGATCTATCTGCCACCGGTGGAGACCACACGTACGGTGATGGTGGGTGGGTCCGAGGATGTCAGGCTGACCATTCCAGGATTCGAAGGGTTCGAAATGCTGGTGCGCGCCAACAGCGTGACCTTTCCTGATGGCAGTCGCGTGGGTCCGCTCGTCGTCAGCGCGGTTCACGCCGACCGTCTGCCCATGGTGCCGCCTGGGCTGGCAGGCGGGTTTGCCGGAATCGGGTGGACAATTCAGCCCACCAACACACGATTTGATCCGCCCATCGAAGTATCCATTCCGAATACGCTCCGACTCGATGCTGGTCGGACCTTGCCGATCTTCCAATGGGATCATGACCTGGCGGCGTTTGTGCCGATGGGCCAGGGCACGGTCAACGAGGACGGAACACTGATCGTCAGTGATCCAGGCTCAGGCATAAGCAAAGCAGGTTGGGGCGGCGGCGGACCGCCGCCGCCACCGCCGAATGATGGTGAGAACGAGTGTCCAGCGCGTCAACAAGCGCCGCAAGCCATGGCGTCGATGACCGTCACCATTGATGGCCAGCCGGATGACATCAACGAGAAGATCCTCAAGAACGGAAATCAATTCCGGTTCCGTGCGCGGATCGATGGCGAGTGCAAGAAACCGACCGTCACCTGGGCATTTGGAGACGGCGAAACCGATACCGGTATGTCGACGCGGCACAAGTACAAGAAGCCGGACACCTTTGAAGTCAGCGTGTCGGCTACCTGTGGATGCGACAACACGGTTGAACCGGTGCAGAAACAAGTACGCCTCTTCTGCGATCTCTCGGAACTCGATGACAAGGTGAAGATCAAGAAACAACGTTTTGTCATCAAGCCCAGGACAAATGAGGAAGATGAGGATGCCAGGGAGTTCACCTCCTGGATTCGCGACGATGAGAAGGACATCGAGTTCGAATCCGGATTGATTGAAGTCTGCGCGGACAACATCGAAGGTGGATGGACCATCGACGGAACGAAACATGGTGCTGGCGATGTCGAAACACCCCTTGCCAACTCCGGAAAAATCGAAGCTCGGTACAAGATCGACAACTGCGCTGACTGCGAACCTCAATCGTTCGATCGGACCTTTGACATTCACGCATGCAAGGTTTCCGACATTCAGGATGCAGCGAAGACCTTCCTGAGTCCCTTGGATCGATCCAATCGCGAACGCGGCGCAACTTTGAATTGTGCGAACGGACGGGTTACCCGGGTGCGGGAAATCGATTCGGATCCGGCTGAGTACTGCACACTCACGAACCAATTCGATTTTGGTCTGGCGGCGACTTTTCCGCATCGCCACCCCTATTTCGAGACCCAAGCCAGCGCCATAGGCCCCTTTTGCCGATCGATTCTGGCATCGGCAAACAACAACCTGGATGACGCAAACGAAGTGCAGCAAAAGGTCAGTGACGGGGACATGAGGGCTGCCCGACTGGTTCATGGCTTCGGATTCGTTGCCTGGTCGATTGGCTGTCAGCCGATCACCGAGGGCGTGACATTTCGAGACCCTATGGGCGGAGGGCACGACGTGATCTTCGACCGTCGATCAGGATCTTGCCCATGACCAAAGAAACGGTAAGGCATTGATTGATAAAGAATCGGGCGTCTGGTTTGACTGCACGCCCGATGACTGGGAGTATCACGATACAATTGTTCGCATTGATGGCGCCTCCTTCTGACGCGTTACTGAATGTGAACCAACACCTTCCGGATCCG
>JBEIPT010000516.1:0-2452 GCA_040376895.1 Lysobacteraceae bacterium
GAGCGGCTTCTGTGGGAGCGGCTTCTGTGGGAGCGGCTTTATCCGCGATTTGGTGCTAGCCCGAAGCCAGCAGCATCGCCGCCAAAGCCGCTCCCACAGATGGAACCCGAGGACATTCGCAGCGATCGCCTCCCCGATATTCGCGGAGGGTTGGGAGGTGTCAAGGAAAGCACTTTTTGTCCTTGATGGTTCGCCAAAGCGAAGCACCAAGGCGCAGCTGAAGCCATTCGACAGTCCAGATGGTTTGGGGCCGCGCCAGACATTTTCACATCCATGCGAACGCAAAACTGTCATCTGATGATCATGTTGCAGACGTGAATGTCATCGTTCGGCAACAATAGGGGTGTTCAATGGCGATATCCCTAGTTGCCAGCCGGTCCTCATGCTGAAGCAGATCCTCATCGTTGAAGACGAATCCGCCATCCGCGACATGGTTGCCATGGCGGTATCTCGGGCTGGCATGTCACCGGTCCACGCCGGCGATGTCCGCCAGGCCCAGGCTGCAATCGCCGAACGGGTGCCGGATCTGGTCCTGCTGGACTGGATGTTGCCCGGAACCAGCGGCATCGACTTCGCGCGCCGCCTGCGCCGAGATGAAATGACCCGTGACGTCCCCATCATCATGCTGACCGCACGCGGCGAAGAAGACGACCGGGTCGGTGGCCTGGAAGCCGGGGTCGACGATTACGTCGTCAAACCCTTCTCGGCACGCGAACTGGTCGCGCGGATCAAGTCCGTCATGCGCCGCGTCAGCGGTGAAGGCGAGGACGGTTCGGTCGAATTCGGCGGGCTGCGCATCGATGGTCCGGCACACCGAGTGTTCGCAAGTGACCAGGCCGTGAGCATCGGACCTACGGAATATCGTTTGCTGTATTTCCTGATGACCCATCCGGAGCGCGTCTATTCCCGTGCGCAGTTGCTGGATCACATCTGGGGCGGCAGCACCTACGTCGAGGAACGGACGGTCGACGTGCACATCCGGCGCTTGCGCAAGACACTCGAACCGTTCAACAAGGACGATCTGGTGCAGACCGTGCGCGGATCCGGCTATCGATTCTCGGCCACGCCCCAGACACCCTGATGCAGAGAGTACTTCCGACCAGCCTGCGGGCTCACGCCTGGCAAGTATCCATCGGCCAATTGGGACTGCTGCTGATCTGCGCCTCTTTGGTCGGTCTGGTCGTCGGACACGTGCTGATTGCTTTGCTTGTTGCACTGGCGGCCTACGGCCTGTGGATGCTCTGGACTCTGGCCCGCCTCCAGCAATGGCTGGGTTCGCGCAGTCGCGAAGCACCGCCGTTCGAACAAGGTGTCTGGTCCGACATCGCCCACTACATCCATATCCGGCACATTGGCATGCGACAACGGCAACGACGACTGGTGCGACTCCTTCGCGCCTACCGCACGGCGGCAACCGCGCTGCCCGACGGCATCATCGTGCTGAGTCCGTCGCGACAGGTGGTCTGGGCCAACCCGGCTGCAGAGGGCCTGCTCGACTTCCGCTTGATCCGCAGCCGCGGCCAGCCGGTCCTGAACCTGTTGGCAGACGCACGCATGCGTGACTGGTTGCAGCACGACCCGGCCAGCGAGCCCTTGATCGATGTGTCGGCCCCGACCGATCGCGACAAACGCCTGTCGCTGCGGCTGGTGCCGTATCAGGATGGACAGTCGCTTCTGATTGCGCGCGACATCAGCCTGCTGATGAAGCTCGAACAGGTTCGCAAGGACTTTGTCGCCAATGTCTCGCATGAATTGCGGACACCGTTGACCGTGATTCACGGCTATCTCGACATGATCGAGCCGGCCGAACATCCCGACATCTCGAACATGATCGAGGAGATGCAACGCCAGTCCCGGCGCATGGCCCAGGTAGTCGAAGATCTGCTGACGCTGTCGCGCCTCGATGCCACGATCGCTGCCGTCGATGAACCCGTGGGCATGGCCGCCATGCTGTCCACACTGAAGCGCGAGGCCGAAGCTCTATCGCGCGGACAGCACGAAATCGTGTTCGAGAACGAATGCAGTGCAGACATTCTCGGATCAATGAAGGACCTGCATAGCGCATTCTCCAACCTGATTGCGAATGCTGTGCGTTATACGCCGTCCGGCGGAAAAATCTGCGTGTCATGGCGACTTGAGGCCGGTGGGGCCTGCCTGTCGGTGAAGGACAGCGGCTTCGGCATTCCTGCAGAACATTTGCCCCGACTGACCGAGCGCTTCTATCGCGTCTCGACCAGTCGATCGCGCGAGAAAGGTGGCACCGGTCTCGGCTTGTCGATCGTCAAGCATGTCCTGGGGCTGCATCAGGCACACTTGACCATCGACAGCGTGGTCGGAACCGGCAGCACGTTTGCCTGCCACTTCCCGGCTGAGCGGCTCGGCGCGACGCGCTGATGCTTGGTGGTTTGCTGCCGCAAAACACCAAGGACAAAGTGCCTGCCTAAACCCCTCC
>JBEIPT010000282.1:0-5118 GCA_040376895.1 Lysobacteraceae bacterium
CCCTGAGGCAAATTTATGCCGTTGGTGCTGCGGGCCATGACCGAAGCCGATCTGAATGCCGTCGTGGCGATCGAGCAGTCGGCTTACGAGTTCCCCTGGACTCTGCAGATCTTCCGCGATTGCCTGCGTGCCCAATACGACTGCTTCGTGCTCGCCGACGAAGCGGACATCCAGGGTTATTTCGTGTTGTCTGCGGCAGCCGGCGAAGCGCATGTCCTGAACGTGGCGGTGGCCCCCGCAGCACAGGGACAGGGTCATGGCCGTCGTTTGATGAAACGTCTCGTGGATCTTGCCCGTTGGCACCGGGTTGAACGGGTGTTTCTGGAAGTCCGTCCGACGAACACCCGCGCCATCGCGCTCTACCTGAATCTTGGTTTTTCCGAAATCGGGCGCCGACCGCGGTATTACCCCGCACGTGAAGGCCGGGAGGATGCGCTGGTACTTGCCATGGAACTGGTGACGCCGTCATGAACTTCCCGCAAGGCTTAACTCACAGCGCGCGATAGATCATTGTTCCGCCTTCGAATCTGCCGATAAGCTGTCAGCATGAATCGACTCCTTCTTCTGTTCGCGACGATCGCCCTCGGCGCCGGCGCCCAATCCGCTTCGGCTGCTGCCGATCCGTTCGAAACCGCGCTCGCTGAAATCCAGCGCGGCCAGCGCACCCAGCTCGAACCGGCACTGAGCAACCACGTACTCGCCCCCTATCTGGCGCACGCCCTGCTGAAACGCAAGGCCAAGCCCACGCAGGCGGATCGGCTGACGTTTCTGAAGGCCTATCCGGATGGCCCGCTATCTCAGCCGATTGCCGAAGGTCTGCTCCGCGAATTCGCGCAAGCGGCGTTGCACGAAAACGTCGTCGCGATGCACCACTATGTCCGTGACACCGGCGATCGTTGCCTCGTTCTGGCCAGTGAAATCGCACTCAAGAGTCGCCCGGATCCCGAGCTGATCGCCGACGCCCTGAAAATCTGGGATACCGATCGCAGCTTGCCGCCCAGCTGTGACTCGGTGATCGCATTTGCCGACCACAACGAAGCCATCGGACCAGCGCAGATCACGTCACGGATCGAGAAGGCTTTCACTACCGGTCAGGCGCAATTGGGGGTTTACCTATCGCAGCGTTTGCCGAAATCCGATCAGGTTGCGTATACCCATGCCCATAGCCTGTTGCACGATCCGGCAACCACACGTCGCGCACTGAAGTCCTGGCCGGACGACGCGGCGCATCAACATGCCGTGTCTCTGGCCATTGCACGACTGGCCCGGCGCGACGCTGGCTGGGCCGCCACGCTGTGGCGCGAAGCCACGGCACGGTTCAGTTTCTCTGCAGCGCAGAAAGCACGCATGATCGATCCGATCGCGCTGTACCGCGCGAACGATTACGCCAGTGACGCCGGCACGTGGCTCAGCCTCATCGATGAGGGCATGGACTCGGCACCGACTCGCGAGTGGCGCGTGCGCGAAGCACTGGCGCGCGATGACGTGCTGGCCGCGGACAACGCACTCAAGCGAATGGACGACACCCAATTGGCCGACCCGCGCTGGCGCTACTGGCGCGCCGTGATCGACCAGCGGCTCAAGCGAACCGATGCGGCCGAACTGGGCTTTCGATTGCTTTCCGAGTCACCCAGTTTCTTCGGGTTCCTGGCGGCCGACCGCCTCAACGAACCCTACACAATCTGCCCGCGCACGCCCCCTGAACCAGCCGCTGCCGGCAACACGGTATCCGGCATCGGCGGTGTCCAGCGCGCGTTGGCGCTGTTCCGGGTGGGCCGAAAGCAACAAGCCCGGCAGGAATGGGATTTTGTGTTGCCGAAGCTCAGTGAATCCCAGAAGGTGTCGGCCGTGGTGCTCGCGCACGACGCCGGCTGGTACGACCGCGCACCGTTTGCGCTGACCGCCGCCGAAGAGATGCGTTATTACAGCCTGCGGTTTCCGAACGCGTACCTGAGTGAACTGGTCAAGGCCACCGGACAACGGACCGTGCGTCCCAGTTTTGCCGCAGGCGTCATGCGCGCCGAAAGTGCGCTGGTTGTGGATGCGGTGTCCGGCGCACAGGCCTATGGCCTGATGCAGTTGTTGCCGAGTACGGCAAAACGAATGGCCAAAGCCGAAGGTGTGGCGTTCTCAAGCAATCAGCGACTGTTCGAGCCGGAATTCAACATCCGCCTCGGCACCCGTTACCTCGATGAACTGCTGGCCAAACAGGAACACGCCGAATACGCCGTACTGGCGGCCTACAACGCGGGTCCGTCGCGTCTGGCGCAATGGAAAGCGGCACGCGGCCATCTGCCGGTCGACGTGTTCATCGAGACCATCCCGTTCAAGGAGACGCGGGAATACATCGCCCGTGTGCTGTCATTCGACCTGATCTACGACTGGCGACTCAACGGCGATGTTTTGCCCATCGGCGAACGCCTGAAACCAGGTCTTGGCACCGGAACGGTAGCGGCGCGCCAGGTACGCTGCCTGGCTTCGTCACCGGCGCCCACACCCGCTCCGGCACCGGCTGCACCGACTGCGACCGGTCGCGGACGATAACCCGGCGCACGACATCGTATAATCCCGCTCTTGCCCTCAAGGCGGATGACTCCACGACATGTCGCAAAATCCCGGTTACCAGAGTTTCGAGCAAGTCCCGCTGAAGGATTACGCCGAGCGCGCCTACCTCGACTATTCGATGTATGTAGTGCTCGATCGTGCTTTGCCGTTCATCGGCGACGGCATGAAGCCCGTGCAGAGGCGAATTGTCTTCGCAATGAGCGAACTCGGGCTCGATGCCCAATCCAAGCCCAAGAAATCCGCACGCACGATCGGTGACGTGATCGGTAAATTCCACCCGCACGGTGATTCCGCGGCGTACGAGGCGATGGTGCTCATGGCACAGCCGTTCTCGTATCGATATCCGCTGATCGAAGGCCAGGGCAACTTCGGTTCGCAGGATGATCCGAAAAGTTTTGCCGCGATGCGCTACACCGAAGCCAAGCTCACGCTGTTCGCGGAAAGCCTGCTCAGTGAAATCGGCCATGGCACGGTGGACTGGACTCCGAATTTCGACGGCACGCTGCAGGAACCGTCGTGGCTGCCGGCACGTTTGCCGCAGGTGCTGCTGAACGGCACCACCGGCATCGCCGTGGGCATGGCCACCGACATTCCGCCGCACAACGTGCGCGAAGTGGTCAGCGCGTGCATCCGTCTGATCGATGAACCAACCGCCAGCGTGCGCGACCTGTGTGAACACGTGAAGGGTCCGGACTACCCGACCGACGCCGAGATCATCACACCACGCGAAGATCTGGTGAAAATGTACGAGACCGGAAATGGCAGTGTCCGTGCCCGGGCCGTCTACACGCGTGAAGATGGCAACATCGTCATCACCGCCCTGCCTTACCAGGCGTCGCCCGCGAAGGTGCAGGAACAGATCGCGAACCAGATGCGCGCGAAGAAACTGCCGCTGCTGGAAGACGTACGCGACGAGTCGGACCACAAGAATCCGGTGCGACTGGTGCTGATCCCGCGGTCGAATCGGGTTGACGCCGAAGAATTGATGGGCCACCTGTTCGCCACCACCGACCTCGAGAAGAGTTATCGCGTCAATCTCAATGTGATCGGCCTCGATGGTCGTCCGCAGGTGAAAGACCTCAAGACGATGCTGTCCGAGTGGCTGGTGTTCCGCACCGAAACCGTGAAGCGTCGCCTGACGCACCGCCTGGACAAGGTCGAGAAGCGCCTGCACCTGCTCGAAGGCTTGCGCATCGCGTATCTCAATCTCGATGAAGTGATTCGTATCATCCGCACCGAGGAAGATCCGAAAGCGCGTCTGATCGCCCGGTTCAAATTGTCGGAAACCCAGGCCGACTACATTCTCGAAACCAAGCTGCGCCAGCTGGCGCGGCTGGAAGAGATGAAGATCCGCGGCGAGATGGACGAACTCGAAGACGAGCGTGCGAAGATCACGTCGACGCTGAAATCCGCCGATCGGCTGAAGATGCTGGTGAAGGACGAACTGCGCAAGGATGCCGAGCGTTTTGGCGACAAACGTCGTTCGCCGCTGATCGCCCGCGCCAGCGCACAGGCACTGACTGAAGCCGACCTGATGTCGTCCGAACCGGTCACGATCGTGATGTCGGAGAAGGGCTGGATCCGTTCGGCGAAGGGCCATGACATCGATGCCTCGACGCTCAGTTATCGCGAGGGCGACTCGCTGGCGGCTGCCTGCAAAGGCCGCAGCACACAACAGGTCGTCTTCTTCGATTCTGAAGGTCGGGCTTATGCCACACCGGCACATTCCCTGCCATCCGCTCGTGGCCATGGTGAACCACTGACCGGTCGATTCACGCCGGCGTCCGGCGCACGGTTCGAAGCGTTGGTGGCTGCGGAACTCAATCAGAAAGTACTGATTGCCAGTTCACACGGATATGGCTTCACGACCCGCTTCGAGAACCTGACCTCACGCCAGAAGGCCGGCAAGGCAATGGTCTCGTTGTCGGAGGGTGCACGGGTGTTGACCCCGGTGCTGGTCGGCGACTCCTCGCGCGACCGCATCGTCGCAGTGACCACCGCGGGCCACATCCTCATGTTCTCCGTCGCCGAATTGCCGGAACTCGACAAGGGTGGCAAGGGCAACAAGATCATCGAAATCCCGAAGGCCAAACTTGGCACGGAACAACTGGCTGGCGTGGCCGTCATCGCCGACGGCGGCAGTGTGCTGGTCTGGAGCAATGGCCGCAAACTCACGCGCTCATGGAACGACCTGGTCGAAATCCAGGGTGCGCGTGCCGAACGTGGTTCGTTGTTGCCAAGGGGCTACACCAAGGTCGATTCGATCGAGCCTGCGTAAGACAGAATCCCGTTACTAACGCACCGTTTGAGCGTCTCCAGCCGCAATGACGAGCACTAAGGCATCGCGGCTGAAGCCTGAGGTTTCCCCACATTTTCCCTTGCTAGCGATGGGTTTGGGGTCATAGGAGCACCGCCTCGATAAGCTCGAGGCTGAGCTTCGGTCGTTTGTACCTCCAGCACTCCCATCCGATTCGAATGGCAGAGTACTTGCGCGAACGACAGCTATTTGGTGCGATGAAGCGATCGAGCTTTTCGGTGATGATTGCGCAGCCG
>JBEIPT010000358.1:0-4050 GCA_040376895.1 Lysobacteraceae bacterium
GCCAAACCGATTCGGAACCCGATTGGACGGTCCGGTTGGACCAGAAGTGCTGGCCCGAGGCAGCGAAATTCTGGAGCGTCTGGATTTCGACCCAGTACGTGCCCTGCGGCAGGATGCAGGAAGTGGGCAGCGCGATGCTGAACGAGCCCAGCGTATCCGTCGGGGTCAATCCGGAATACGCACACCGAACATCGGCCAGATTGGGCAGGTCAGGATCACCACCACCCGCGCTGTTCGAATAGAACCTGACCGTAACGGTCGCGCCGCCGGGCGTACCGGTGGTTCCGACCGTGCCGACTGTATTGATGGTCCAACCACTCGAATCAGTGACCACGAAGTCATCGGCTGCAATGGAGTCGTAAGCATCAAAAGAAGCTTCGAAATCCTGGTCCGGAACGCCATTGCCCGCGGGCGAGTCCAATTGTCCAAACAACTGGACATCTGTACCTCGGGTTGCATTGACGACGACACCTGAGCTGCCGGCCTGTCTTGTGATGGCGGCCGACGCCGAGTTGACCAGCAAAATGCCGGCAATGGCGGTAAACAGGACAGACTTTGATTTCATGGGCAGACTCCGGTTCGACAAGCGGTAGTGAGTTGATTCGTACCGTGCGAGCTTCGCTCCTTTTTCGGATGGCGTCAAAAAAATGTGCGACAGATCACACCCGGATCGCCAAAAGAAACTGTGACGCCTTTGGGCTCTGCTCATTCATGCAAAACAAAACCTTTTAGGAGCAATTGGTTAGTTGAAATAGTGAAAGTAAACTCTCATTGTTCGTGCTTGGCTTGACGGCGATGCAGGTCAACGACGGCTCGAAGACAGCGGCTACCCCTGTCGGCACCAAAAGGGTCTGCAAGGCATTCAAATTTCGCAATTCAGTAATTCAGAACGCCGGTCTTGCCACGGAACACCCGATACGACAACACGGTGTACGCAACGATTACGGGCATCACTACCAAAGCGCCATACAGAATCACGCGCTGTGCTTCCGGCGCGCTCGATGCTTGCCACAGGTCCATCCGGTCGATGACCAGAAATGGAAACAGGCTGTACGCAAGGCCGTAGAACGCCAGCAGGAAGATGCCGACGACACTGGCAAACGGCACCCAGTCACCATAGCCGTTGCCTTTTGCCAATCGCTCGGGCAAACGCCGCAGGCTCCGCCACGCGATGAAGAACAACAGCAATGTCGTCAGAGGCACCGGAGCCAACAAGACCATGTTCGGCAAAGTGAACCATTTTTCGGCGATGCGGGCACTGACCCAGGGTGTGGCGACCGAAATCAGTACGATGCCGAGCCCGACCCAGCCGATGGCCTTCAACGCCCACACTACGGCTCGTTGTTGCAACAAGCCTTCGGTCTTGATGATGAGCCATGCGGCTCCGAGCAACACATAACCCGCTGCCAGGCAGACCGCGATCAGTGCCGCAAACAGGAATGCCGTGCCGCTGCTCTCGAATCCCAGCACAAACCGGCCAAGCATCCAGCCTTGCGCCAACGACGCAATCCACGAACCCAGCACGAACATGCGGTTCCAGAATGGTTGGCGATCGGAAGGAGCCTTGCTGCGGAAGTCGAATGACACCCCTCGTAGAGTGAGGCCAAGCAGCATCACGGCAACAGGTAAGTACAGAGCCCCCAGGATGATGCCGTGGGCAAAAGGAAATGCCGTGAGCAGAATCCCGACGCCGAGTACCAACCAGGTTTCGTTGGCGTCCCAGAACGGGCCGATGGCGCCGACCATCAGGTCTTTTTCCTGGGCGTCGCCCAATCCGAGCAACATGCCAATACCCAGATCAAAGCCGTCGAGAACAACATAGGCGAGCATCGCGAGCCCCATCAGGACCACAAAGATCACCGGAATCCAGTCGTTGAACGTGACCAGTGGATGCACGGTCATGGCGCTTGCTCCCTGGCTGCGCCGGCCTTTCGGGCCAGATGGAACACCACGCCGATGTAACTGACCAGCAGAAACACGTACAGCGCCAGATACATCAACAGTGTGGACAACAACATGGGTGTCGGCAAATCGGCTGCGGCATCTTTGGTCAGCAGCACACCTGTGACGAGCCAAGGCTGCCTCCCGATCTCGGTGACGTACCAACCCGACAAGGTAGCGACCCATCCGGAGAACGTGCCCAATACGAGGAAGCGCAGTAACCAGGGGCGCGTCATCGAGGCTGCTTTGATCGGAGCCCAAACCTTCAGGCGCCAGCCGGCATAGGTCGCCAGCAACAACATGCAGATACCGACGCCGACCATGATCCGGAAGGCAAAGAACACGGGCGCCACGGGCGGATGCCGGTCGGCAAAATCGTCGAGCCCGCGAATTTCGCCGTTCCAGTCATGGGTCAGGTAAAAGCTCGCCAGTTTCGGAATCGCAACTTCTCCGACATTTCGTCGCTGCTGTTCGTCCGGCCATCCCACCAGCACAGCCGGTGCACCGCGTTGGGTTTGCCAGATGCCTTCCATCGCCGCGAGTTTGGCCGGCTGGTGTTCGAGGGTGTTCAGGCCATGCAGGTCACCAAGCAGGATTTGGGTCGGGACCAGCACGACGCCCAGCAGCAGGCCCATCCGCAGAGTCGGCAGAATGTCGGCGTTGCGCTGGCCTTGCTGCCAGCGGTAGGCGGTAATGCCCAGAATCATGAACGTGGCGGTCAGGGCGCTGGCGCCGAGCATGTGCATCAAGCGATACGGGAAACTCGGATTGAAGATGACCGCCCACCAGTCGAGGACATGCGCCGCCCATTGCCCATTGGCGCCTTGCCGCATTTCGAATCCGTCCGGTGTCTGCATCCAAGAGTTCAACGCCAGAATCCAGAACGCCGACAGAGAGGTGCCGATCGCCACCAGAAGTGTCGCCACGGTGTGCCAGCGATGCCCGACACGCTTCAGGCCGAACAGCATGATGCCGAGGAAACTCGCTTCGAGGAAAAACGCGGTCAGCACTTCGTAGGCGAGCAAGGGGCCCGCGATGTTGCCGACCGTGTTCATGAATCCGGGCCAGTTCGTGCCGAACTGGAAACTCATGGTGATACCACTGACCACGCCCAAAGCGAAACTCAGCGCGAACACCTTGACCCACAGGAAGTAGGCATCCATCCAATAGACATCCCGCGTGCGGGCAAAACGCCATTTGAAGAACACCAACACCCAGGCCAGGCTGATCGTGAGTGTCGGAAACAGAATGTGGAAACTGATATTGGCTGCGAACTGGATTCGATGCAGCAACAGCGGGTCGAGGTCGGTCATGGCTCGATGGCCTTTTTATTGCGGGTTGCGGCGGGCTTCAGGGAGTCCTTCATCAACAGCAATTTCTGCGCGGCGGACCCAAGCTTCATCAATTGACGGAGTGTGCGCTCATCCAGTTTCTGCACGTCGGCAAACCAACTTGTGCTGAGTTCGATGAGCTCGTGCATCGACGCCATCCGTTTCTGCGCATGGCGGTCGGGTTCGTTGTCGGGCTGGACGAGCAGGGCATCACGCAACATGGTCAGGGTCGGGTCGACTTCGCGTTTTCGGCGTTCTTCGGCAAGCGTCCGAAAAATGGCCCAGACGTCCTCAGGTGCGGAGAAGTACTCGCGTCGGTCACCGGGTTGGTGCAGCAGGCGGACGAGACGCCAGGATTCGAGTTCCTTGAGGCCCATGCTGACATTGGACCGTGAGAACGCCAGGGCTTCGGCAATTTCGTCGGCATTGAGCGGGCGGGCACTGACGAACAGCAGCGCATAAATCTGGCCGACCGTGCGGTTGATGCCCCAGCGTGAACCCATTTCGCCGAAATGGAGGACAAAACTCTGGACCAATGGTGTGAGATTCATGGATGTCGTCAACGTTCAGGAATTCCTGAAAAGTATAAACATCATCCGTCGGTCTAATGTGAAGGGCTGTCGGCCGGCACGCCAGGTATTGCATCCGCCGGGCCATTGAGGCAGAATCGCCAATGTAATAACGCGCTAGTACATTAAACCAAGCATCAAGCATCAAGCATCAAGCATCAAGCATCAAGCATCAAGCATCAAGCATCAAGCCTCACTGCCGACGGACC
>JBEIPT010000049.1:0-13398 GCA_040376895.1 Lysobacteraceae bacterium
CGCCAGGCGCGCAGTTGCCGGCACGCCTCCTGGATCACCCAGGCGCCGATCGGCACGATGTCACCGGTGATTTCGGCGTGCGGAATGAACACGTCGGGACTGAGCTCGCCAAGGATCCGGCTCTTCCAGCGCAACAGCGCTTCGGCGCCGATGATCCGGCCCGTGCGCAAGTCCACTTGCGGCTGGTAGTGCAGGTAGAACTCCTGATTGTCGAGGGCGCGCCGCAGTTGAGTCTCGATCAGCAGCCGGTCGGTCAGCTTGCGCGACAGGGCTGGCGTGAACGTCTGCCAGGTGTTGCGGCCGCGGCGTTTGGCTTCGGTCATCGCCGCGTCGGCGTGATTGATCAATTGTTGAACATTGGCCCCGTCGTGTGGATGGAACGCGATGCCGATCGACGTGGTGATCGTGAACTCTTCGCCACTGTGCGGGAACGGTTCCGAGAACGCCGCGGTGATCGACTCCGCCAGCTTCAACACGGTTTCCGTCCCGCTGTTCGCCGGCACCAGAACCATGAATTCGTCACTGCCGAATCGGGCCAGTAGACAATGTTCGCCGGTCGCTTCACGCAGACGTTGCGCTACCGCGACCAACAGGCCGTCGCCAGCCGCGTGGCCAAGCAAATCGTTGATGACCTTGAAGCGGTCGAGGTCGAGATGCAATACGGCCGGACCAACGCCGGGCTTGGCTTCCTCGATGGCCTGCTCGAGTGCCGACAGCATCGCGTCGCGATTGTTCAGGCCAGTCAATGAATCGGTCAGGGCCTGCTGGCGCAAAGTGTCTTCGCGGCGCTTGCGCGAGGAGATGTCCTGTGCCGTGCCATGCATGCCGACGATACGATTGTTGCGAACCTGGGCCTGCCCGATCAACCGAACCCAACGGCGTGTGCCGCGGCGACTGGTCAACCGCAATTCCAGGTCGAAACCGTGGCCGTTCTGACGCAGGATCTGTGCGCCTTGCATCAGTCGCTCGGAATCACTGCTGGCAAACAGGGTGAGCACCGACGCCCAGGTCAGCGCGAGCTCATCCTCGGTATCGGTCAACCGACGCAGCTCCTCACTGAAATAAACCCGGTCCCGCTCGAAATCACATTCCCAGCCACCGATGTGCGCCAGTGCCTGAACCTGCCCGAACAACATCGAATTGCGCTTGAGCGCCGTGACATCGCTGAACAGGGTGATGACCTGGAACGGTTTGTCTTCACCATCGCGGAACTGCGGCACCGAGGCCATCGCAAACCAGTCGAAGCCGCCGCGGGACGGTACCTGCAAACCCACCACTTCGGTGTCGACTGCGGTACCGCTGCGCAGCGCACGAAACGGTTGCAGATCGTCCATCGTCAACGGCAATCCATCTTCGTCGACGAATTGCCAGGCTTCAATGCCGAGCTTGCCAATGTCGACTACATCAGGACCGACATTCAGGATGCGCATGCCGCTGGCATTGATCGACTTCAACTGCATGTTCGCGTCGTACACCACGATGCCCTTGTCCACGACATCGAACAAATCGCGATAGCGACGATCGGAAGCGCGCAGTTCGAGATCGGCACGCAGACGCTCGGTGATGTCGCGAGCCACCGCAAGCACGCGGATCTCCTGCCCATCCCGGAAAATCTGCGAATGCACTTCGACATCGATCGAGCGGCCGCTTGCCGTGACATTGCGGGTAATGACCGTGAACGTTTCGCCCACCTGATACCGCGCGAACACTTCCTGCATGCGCTGTCGCGGCAGTTCGGGGTTCATGTCGTAGACCGTCATCGCCAGCAAGCGATCAAAGCTCACCTCGAACTGCTTGCAGGCGGCCTGGTTGCCATCAACGACCCGGCCATCCATATCGTGCACGGTCACGGCGTCCGGTACGGCATCGAGCAGAGTGCGGAATCGCGCCTCGGCCGAGCCGATGGAACTGCGCAGGATCAACAATTCATTGAGCGTGCGACGAAGCTTGTCGCGATCGTCCGAGACGGTCGTGTTCAGACTTTCCTTGGCGCGCACCAACGCTTCGTCCAGGGCCTCGTTCAAGGTCGCTTCGCGTCCGCTGTCCCTGGCTTTCTCTGCGCTCATGCCGGCTGCGTTGCTGTGGGAACTCAAAGCGTATGCCTTTTCCGAGGTCTAAGCCAGTCCGGCCAGAACATGTTCACGGAGTGCCGCAGGGGCCCCGTGCCCGTTGGCCAGCGCGGCGAAAGCACCGGCCCAGGGCGTTCTGCCCGCATCCAGCACCGAACGGACCCGATCCCCGAATCCTGATCCATCAACGGCGATGGCCGCATCGAGCCCGATCAGGCGCAACATGGCGGCCGATTGCCGGCCACGCATGAAGGCGGATTCGACGGCGACCAGCGGCAGTCCCATGAACAACGCGTCCAAAGCCGTGTTGCCGCCCGACCAGTGCCGGGTATCGAGCATCAGATCGGCGGTTCCGAGAATCTCCAGAAAGCGCGCTCGCGGCACCATCGGATGGACCATCAGACGCGCTGGGTCGACGTGTCGTTCCACGAACGAACGCGCAAGACGTGCGCGCAGTTTGGCCAGCGCCAATGGCCGCTCGGAGGCAAACAGCAGCAAGCGGCTGTGCGGCACGGCAGCCAGTGCTTCGGCCAGCAGTTCATCCTGATCCGGATGGATCTTGAACGGGGATTGCGGGCAGACCAGCAAGGGGCCGGAAGGCAGGCCAAGTTCCGCGCGTGCGATTGCGGGAACGGGGTCAGGCGCACGATATGCCGTGCCGATGCCGGGCAGGGTGAGCAAACGCTCGCGATAGTGATGAATCGCGTCGGGTGGTTCCATCGCCGCGGGGGTCAGATAAGCCGACATCGTCGGCAATCCGCTGGTGACCGGATGGCCCCAGGCCAACCATTGCTGGCGACCAAGAGGCAAAGCGGCAAGTGGCAGCAAGCGAGTGTCGATGCCCAGTTCCGGGTAGATCAGCAGGTCGTAGTCGCCGGCATGGATGGTTTCGGCAGCACGGTCGGGATCGGCATCCAGTCGGAGCAGTCGCGCCCGGTTCGTGCCCAACGAATCGGTGAAGTCATCCAGGTTCGGCGCCAGCGCCAACACATCCACGGTCAGGTCTGCAACCGCCAGCGCGTCGATCCAGGACGCGAAATAGCTGCCGACGGTCCTTCGATACCAGTGTCCGGAGACCAGCCCGATTCGGGGTGTGCCGGCGCGCCGCGCGTTTCGGGGCGCCGCCAGGTCGGGGCGCAACGCGGCCGCAATGCCCGACAACCAATCGCCATAACGGCTTTGCAGAGCGAGATCGTTTTGACCTTGATAAGCCAACAGAAAATTCGACCAAGCGATCTGTTTGAGGCCCTCACGATCGGGCTTCGGAGTCGGCACTGAAGACACCAGATGGTCCAGGCCGCTGCCATAACGGGACCGCCACGCGACCAGATCAGCCCGGTCGCGATAGACCATCGGAAGTGCCAGAGTTTCGGCCAGACGGTGCGCCAGGGAACCTGTCTGAACAAACGGACGATCAGCCGTATGGCGCTCCCGCCGTTCAATCAGCGTTGCGATCGGGGCGTCGGGATTGTCTGAGCTGTCCCGGTCCGACACAGGCTCTCCGCGCAAGGCGGCTTGCAGTGTCGTCACCCATTCGGTGCTGTCGGCCGGCAGTGTATTCGCCGCCAGATCCAAGAGTCGCGGATCGGCGAGCGCACACAGGATACGAATCGAATTGACGCGGGCATCATCGTTTTCGGGCCAAAGATCCAATGCGTGTCGATAAAGCTCGAGCGCGGGTTCGCCCTGCCCGTCACGCTCCAGTTCGGTGCCGCGACGGTTCGCCAGTTTGCTGCCGACCCGCGCCAACGCCGGGTCCAGTGAACCCTGAGCACGAAGAGCCTGAAACCACGACCACCCCAGATCGATACGACCACACGCCATGGCGGCATTGATGCCGGCCTTGAGCAGTTCCGGGACGGCGGCGTCGCGTTCGAGCGCCGGTTGCAGCAAGGCCAGCGCGGCTTCCGGATGTCCCGCGCGCAGCAGGCGCATCGCTTCGGAGATCATGCTGTGCAACCCGGAGCCGATCTATTCCGGCCAGGCGATGGCGAACTTCGAACCATTGCTGCGTTCGATCGCCGAGCAGATGTAGCGACCTGCGGCGACCAGACGGCCGAGATCGATGCCGGTCTCGAAGCCCATGCCATGCAGCGCATACACCACATCTTCGGTGGCGACATTGCCGCTGGCACCTTGAGCGTATGGGCATCCGCCGAGGCCTGCGACGGAGGCGTCGACCACGCGCACACCAGCTTCCACACAAGCAAACACGTTTGCCAGTGCCTGCCCGCGGGTATCGTGGAAATGAACGGCCAGCGCGCTCAGCGGTACTTCCGTTGCCACCGAGCGCAACATCGCGCGTGCCTTGCGCGGGGTACCGACGCCAATGGTGTCGCCGAGCGAGATTTCATAACAACCCAGCCGGTGCAGGGCGCGCGCAACCCGAACCACTTCCGACAGAGGCACGTCACCTTGGTACGGGCAGCCGAGCACTGTGGATACGTAACCGCGCACCTTGATGCCACGTTCTCGCGCCAGTTCCATCATCGGCTCGAAGCGTTGCAGCGACTCGTCGATCGTGGCGTTGGTGTTGCGTTTGTTGAAGGCGTCGGAAGCGGCCGAGAACAGTGCGACTTCGCGCACGCCACACTCCAGAGCCCGTTCAAGGCCCTGAAGATTGGGTGCCAGGACCGGCAGCCGAAGATCCGTTCGATGCGCAAAATGACGGGCCACTTCCGCGGCGTCCGCCATCTGCGGGACCCACTTCGGGCTGACGAAACTGGTCAGTTCGATGGTGCCGTGTCCGGCCTCGATGAGTTTTTCGATCAGCGCGATCTTGGTCGCGGTCGGCACCAGCGCGGCTTCATTCTGCAAGCCATCGCGAGGCCCGACTTCGACGATACGAATGGTCTCACTCACCCGACTTGTCCTGTCCGTCCGATTTGAGCTTGGGGCGGCTCAGCGCCTCTCGGAGTACTTCGGCATCCACGCGCTTGAGCACGATCGCGGCACTGCGATGAAATATCTTGCGGTCGTTCAGCGCGCGCGTGAGTTCGGCGCTGTCACTGTCGATCATGTTCTCGTATTTGCGTTTACCCTGTTTCGGAGCCGTGATTTCGCTTTTGCCGTGCAGCTTGCCGGCCCGCAGCAGATCGCTGACGCGCTCGTGGTCGACATCCAGCAGTTCGATCCTTCCTTCGCGGCCGATGCGGATTCGATGCAGCGTGTAGGCTTCATCCTTCGCGGTGTCGTCCGATTCCGGATCGTCGGAGCCGGGCCGGTCGCGGGTCACCACGTAGTCGTGGCGCTTGCCATCGAGGAACTGGATTTCGGTGTCTTCGAGCGCGTCTTCATGTTCGTGCTCGGCCACGTCGGTCCCAATGAACTTGGCGCAATCGGCCTCAATGGTCAGGTAGTCGGGTTCGTCCTGATCGGGCGGCGTACTGCCGTCACCTTGAACCAGCCATGTGCCGACAAACCGCTCGTCACACTTGGTCAATTCACCTTCCGGCAAGTTGACGAACTCGGTCGACGAGCATGCCGACAAGGCGAAGGCCAGACCACAGAGCAGCAGACGCGACAGGTTCATGGCTTAATCCTCGATCTTGGCTAGCAGGGCGTCGGCTTCGACAAACTCGCCGACGGTGGCGCGCATTTGCGCAAGTGTTCCGGCGCGTGCTGCGCGCAGGGTGATTTCCATTTTCATCGCTTCCATCACGATCAGTTCCTGACCTTCCGTGACGACATCACCGACCGCGCCGCGTACGGCGATGATCCGGCCCGGCATCGGTGCCACCAGTCGGTCGCTGCCGCTGCTGGCCTCCCCGATGAACGCATAGGCGGGAACGTCGTGGACCCGATAACGACGGCCCTCGATGAACACGAGCCAGTCTGCGCCGGAACGATGGCAACGGAGGCGATGGGCTTGACCGTCGATTTCGACGGTGAGTCCGTTGCCATCCTGACGGCCGTGACGCACCTGTACGGAGCTTCCGGCGCAATCCATCCGATACGTGCCGGCATGACCATGTGCGGCCAGTTCGATACGTTGCCCGCGCCATTCCAGCGCGATGACACGTTTGCCGTGATGGCCGAGCCGCCAGGCATCACTTTCACCCCAGGGTGAATACGGGTCGCTGGCCGGATTGCGTGCGATCTGCTCCTGCTCCAGCAACAGCGCGGTGGCGACAGCCCAGCGACCGAGCGCGGGCAGTGCGGCATCCTTGGCGGGCAGAAACTCGTCGAGGTGACGATCCAGATAACCCGTGTCGATGTCGCCGTTGACGACACTCGGATGACGTACCAACTGTTCGAGGAACTCGATGTTGCTCTTCGGGCCGACCACATCGCAGTCGGCGAGTGCGAGGCGCATGCGCCTCAGGGCATCGGCACGGTCGTCGCCGAACACGATGAGTTTCGTGATCATCGGGTCGTAGAAGATGCTGACGGTGTCGCCTTCGATCACGCCGCCATCAATGCGCACATGCGCGTCGGGTGCCGGCAGACGCAGGCGTTCGATTCGTCCCGACCCCGGCAGGAACCCCTGTTCCGGATCTTCGGCATAGAGACGCAGTTCGATCGCGTGGCCACGAGGGCGCAGTTGATCCTGAGCCAACGGCAGCGGTTCACCGCGCGCGATGCGGATCTGCCATTCGACCAGGTCGAGACCCAGCACCAGCTCGGTGACCGGGTGTTCGACCTGAAGCCTCGTGTTGATTTCCATGAAGTAGAAATCACCGGCCTCACCGACGATGAACTCGACGGTTCCGGCATTGCAGTAATCAATTGCCTGCGCTGCCTGAACCGCTGCCGCGCCCATCCGGGCACGAAGGTCGGGCGTCATGAATGGTGAGGGCGATTCTTCCAGCACTTTCTGGTAACGACGCTGCGCGGAGCATTCGCGCTCGTTCAAGTGCATGGTGTTGCGATGGCTGTCGGCAAACACCTGGAATTCGATATGCCGGGGTTTGGTGACGTAACGTTCCAACAGCACGCGGTCGCGGCCGAATGCGTTGCGCGCTTCACGCTGGCAACTTTCCAGCGAGGCCAGAAACTCGCCCGACTCGCGGACGACACGCATGCCCTTGCCGCCGCCACCATGAGCGGCCTTGATCATCAGCGGATAACCGATGCGGTCGGCCTCGGTATGCAGATGTGCCGCTTCCTGATTCTCACCGGTATAACCGGGAACTACCGGAACGCCGTGGGACTGCATCAAGAGCTTCGCGCCAGCCTTGGACCCCATCTTGCGCATGGATCCGCCGCTCGGGCCCACGAACACGATGCCGTTCTGTTCGCAGGCTTCTGCAAAGTCCGCGTTCTCCGACAGGAACCCGTAACCCGGGTGGATCGCACCAGCACCGGTTGCCTTGGCGGCAGCGATAATCGCGTCGATGCGTAGATAACTCTCGGCAGGTCGCGAGCCGCCAATGTGCACCGCCGTGTCGGCCAGGCGAACATGCTGGGCCCGGGCATCGGCGTCGGAATACACCGCAACCGTGCGAATGCCGAGTTTGCGGCAGGTACGAATGACGCGGCAGGCAATTTCGCCGCGGTTGGCAATCAGCAGGGTGTCGAAAGTCGTCATGCCGGCATTCTAGTGGGCTCGGGCCGGAGAATTGCAGTGGTGTGATGAATTGGCGCCACACAGAAACCCTTCGCCCGCAAATCGCAAAGCGGTGGAAGGTGGCCGAAGGCCCCGGATGGGAAAGTCTGGCGCGAAGGTTCAGGGAGAGGGGGCGAAGTCCGGAAGATCGTCCGGACTGTGCGCCTATTCTCCGTCCCAATAGTCCAGATTGGCACTTTCACGATTGATCAGCCGGATCGCCTTTGGTCTTCCGTTCTCATCACGACCCAGATACACCGCCGCACCCGACTTGCCCGAATCGGGATATTGCACGTAGTCGGGGCTGATGGCGGTTGAGACCGACAGGTATCGCAAGACCTCGCTGGATGAGGTATTGCGCAACTGGTGCGCTGTTTCCGAACCACCCGGAGGACACGCGATCACATCATTCGTGCGCACCGGGTAACGCTGCTCGCCGATTCGCAGTTCGCCCTCGCCACCGAGGATGAAAAACATCTCTTCGTTGGCATAGTGGTTGTGGAACGGAAACGCCGATTTTCCCGGCGGTACTTCGGTCAGGTTGTAGCCGAGTTTCCGAGCGCCGATGCGCGGCGAAATCGGCGCTACGGTAGCGCCCTGAAAGGCTTCGGGTACCTCGCTTCCCGGTGCGCCAATGGGAAACGACTGCAGGGCATCGAGATTGATGATGGGCGGATTCATGGCGATTCGGTTCCTTTGGAATCAGCGGGCGAAAGCAGGCGCGCGTTTCTCGAGAAAGGCGGCCAGGCCTTCCTGTCCCTCTGCCGATACCCGCAGTCGCGCGATCAGGCGTGCGTTTTCGGCGTCGATGTCACGTTGGGTGGACTCATCGCGGCCCGCCATGCGAAGCGCGAGTGACTTTGCTTCACTGGTGGCCACCGGTCCGGTTTTCGACAAGGCCTTCAGTACCCGATTCACCGCTTCGTCGAGCGCATCGGCACTGACCACTTCATGGACCAGCCCGATCTGCTGCGCCCGCGCGGCGTCAAACAGTTCGGCGGTCTGGAAATAGCGCCGCGACTGGCGCAAGCCGATGGCATCCATCACGTACGGGGAAATCACCGCCGGGACAAGCCCGAGTTTGGTTTCCGTCAGCGCAAACTTGGCCGAGTCCACGGTCACCGCCACATCACAGCACGCGATCAAGCCGACGCCGCCGCCAAACGCCGGGCCGTTGATCCGCGCGATCGTCGTCTTCGGGCAGTACGCCAGCGTTCGCATCAGGGTCGCGAGAGTTTCGGCGTCCTCGCGATTGGCCGCTTCCGACGCACTCGCCATCCGGCGCATCCAATTCATGTCGGCACCGGCCGAGAACGATGCACCCCGGCCGGTCAGCACGAGGGCGCGGACACCGGCGTCATTCGCGTAGCCGGCAATGGCTGCAGTCAAACCCTGGATCAGCACTTCGTCGAAAGCGTTGTGCAGATCGGCACGATCCATCTCGATGTAAGCGACGCCATCGGTCTGGTGGCAGGCAAGGTGAGCGTAAGTCATGGTGTGCCTCGGTGAAGTGCCGCCATTATCGTTGCTGCAGCCGAAAAAACGAACGCCCCGTTGGCCGGGGCGTTCGGATCAGTGATGGTCCTGAAGGTTCAGTCGCGAGCTTCCTTGACCAGCAGGTGCTTGGCGATGTGGCCGTGGACGTAGCCGATTCCCTTCGACAGATGCAGCGTGGCGAACAACCCGACAATACCGATCAGCAGCATGACGAAACTGGCGAAGCCCGGGCTGCCATCCCACGGACCGAAGTCCACGTACAGCCCGGCGCCCGGCATGACCCAGTAAGCGGCCGGCCCGGCAATCAGACCAAAACTCAAGGACAAGGCGGTCACCACGATCGTGAAGTAGAGGATGCCCAGCGGGCACATGGCCAGCATGTACAGCATGGTCGCCCACGAGCGCGGGTCAACGAACATCTCCTTGATGCGCGTCATCAGCGGCAGGTGCTGATCGGCGTAAATGGGTCGGCGCGGCATGCGCACACCCAGCATGGCTTCGACGAGGCGCCCCTCGACGAGCGACAACACGCGGACACTGCCGATGAACAGGATGACGAACGGGATGCCGATGATCAGGATCGCGAGACCCAGCGACAGGCTCAGGCCGACACTGACCCATGTGAAGTAGAAGATGCCGGTGGCCAGGCTGAGCAGCATGTAGAACATGGCCGTGTACGCACGCCAGTCGAGCACGATGCCGAAGAACTTGCCGAAAGCGGTTTCGCGATTCGGGGCGCGCGGCGGCTTCATCGCGCGGGTCACCTTGATTTCGGTGTCGCGATAGATTGCCGCCACTTCCTCCGGTGCACCGTAACTGTTCCAGATCTTCGCGATCAGTTCCGCTTCGCTCAGTCCGGGGTTCTCGGCGAGTTCGCTGCGCAGATGGTCCTCGGCGTCATACAGGGCATCCTGGACAAGGGCCTTGTCGGCACCCGCCAGCGCTGCGCTCACCGCTTCAAGATAGGCATCGATCGTGGTCGGGGTGGGGCGGTCTTGTTGTGTGCTCATGGTGTTGCTTCCTCCAGGATCGTCTGCACGAACCGTTGTGTGCCTTGCCAGGTTTGTTTCCACTCGGCGAACACTGTCCGCCCGAACTCGGTGATCTGGTAGTAGCGCCGCGGTGGGCCGGATATCGACGGCTCGACATAACTGTCCAGCAGCCCGGCCTCATGCAGGTTGCGCAATACCGGATAGAACGCGCTCTGTTTGCCGCCCAGCACACTCTCGTCGGCCTGCTCCAGCCGCTTCGCGATCTGGTAGCCGTACAAGGGCACGTCCGACTTGGCGAGCACTGCCAGCAGCACCAGCGACACCATGCCGGCACTCAATTCCTTCTGAAACTTCTTGACGTGGATCTCTGTATCGCTCATCTCGTCATACCTCGATGTGCGTAGTATTACGAAGTCCACAGTAGTGTTCACGTGCTGGTAGTCATGGATGGAGACAGATCAGGTTCCCTATTCCTGAAACGAGCGACACAGCGGGGGCGACCAAATTTGATGCCACCTTTGGAGCGCAATCAGGCCCGGTTGAATGCAGTCGACGATCCGCCCATGCTGGACGCGGCAAATTCGAATGGCGTAGATTGTGCTTCGTCCCCAAGTTCACAAAGAGTGCATGTCATGGCTTTCCGGTACTACCAAAGCATGGAGCCGCTCGAACCGGCGGTGGTTCAAGGCCTGCGCGAGCGATGGATGACGGTTCTGACGTTTCGCATATCAGCTGGGCTGACTCTGATCTCGGCAATTGCCAGTGGCATTGCCTCCGAGGACGTGTCTTCGCTTATGGCCGGCTTGGCGGCTACGGGAATGTTTGTCGTACTGGCCTCCACTTTGGCGTTGGTGTTTGGAAACTGCCCTCGTTGCAAGCAGCAGTTTGCGCCAGGTGACCCCCAATTGCGTCTGCTTTTTCCATGGACTGCATGTTTTGCGTCCGAGTGTGCAACATGCGGAGTTCCGATTCGTGCCGGCGGCTGAGTACCGACAAAGCGGACAGCACGGCCGAAACAATCACTGGCGCGATTGATTCGCGGGCGCGCCATTCATGGCGCGCACCAACAGACTGTTTTTCAACAGCCTGCCAAATCGATCGCATTCGAGTCGTCGGCTGCAGGCCGTGCTTGCGGACGTTCCGTCAATCGCCCCATCTGTGATCTGAAAGCCTGAGCGTGCGCACCTCTGCGACGCCCGTCTCCACGGTTCCGGTCGTGTTATTGCAGATACCGACCACGTTTCAGCGAACGCCAGCGATTGATCGCCGGGACCATCGAGCAGCAAGAAGGTCGGAGCTTGAATCCAAATCGTGTCCTCCATGCATCCAAGCCTCCGAACCGCCGCAATGTCGCGGCACGAGTGAGAGCAGGCAATGGAACGTTCGAATCAAGGATGGCGCGGGCTGGTGGTCTGGGCGTCGATCGTGGCGCTGGGTTGGGCGACTTGGGCATCGGCCGGTCCGCCGTCTGCCGCTGCTGCGGATACCGGCGACAGTGCAAGTGAGGCATCTGCCCGCAGCGTGATGGTGCAGCAGTCCACGGTGTTCTGGAAAACCGTGGCTGCTTCGGCCGACGATCGTGCGACGCTGTTGGGCCGTTACTTCAGCCCAGGTCTCGTGCAGCGCAGGGGTGAGCCGGCTCTGCTGGAGACCTTCGCCATGCTCTCCGAGGTGCTTGGGCCTGGGATCGATGCTTTGGAACCCGTGAAAGTGCTTGGAAACGACCGGGAGGGCGAGATGTTTTTCACGCTCGCCGATGGACGGCGGGTCTCCCTGACACTGACCTTGACGGATGGCGACTCGCCTCGAATTGCGGGATTTGGCGTCAGGCCATTGCCCCCGGAGGTAGCCGCAGTGAAGCCTGAGGAGCTGCCTGCGACCATTGCCGCACACGTCGACGCGGAGTTTGCGGCGGATCGATTCTCCGGAGCGGTTCTGGTGGCGCGAGGTGATGAGTTGATCCATGCGCAGGCGGTCGGGATGGCCGACCGGGAGACCGATCGTCCCAACACGCTGGACACGCCGATCAATCTGGGGTCGATGAACAAGATGTTCACGTCGATTGCCATTGCCCAGTTGCAGGCAATCGGCAAGCTGGACTGGCAGGACACCGTGGGCAAGCACTTGCCGGAGTTCCCGAACGCGAAGATTCGCGATCACGTGACGATTCATCAATTGCTGACGCACACATCAGGTGTGGGTTCCTACTGGAACGATGAATACAAGGCCCAAAAGCACGAGATCGACAGCCAGCAGGAATTCCTGGAGACCTTCGTCGATGATCCGCTGTTGTTCGAGCCGGGTCAGGGCAACGAATACAGTAATGGCGGTCCCGTCATTCTGGGACTGATCATCGAAGCACTCAGTGGCAGCGGCTACTACGACTATGTGCGTCAGCACATCTATCAGCCGGCCGAAATGAACCACGCCGATCACTACCGGCGTGACGATTCGAAGTCAGGCATCGCGCTCGGCTACATCAAGACCGACGAAGGCGGGTGGTCGGACAATCGGGAAGACCTGGGGCTGCTCGGTTCTGCCGCAGGGGGCGGCTATGCCTCGGCCCGGGACATGTACGCCTTTTCACGTGCGCTGACCAATCAGAGCCTGCTGACTCGGGACCAACTCGAAATTCTGTGGACCCCCCACACGCAACCCGGCCCCATTGGCTACGGATATCTGTTCAGTGTTGGCGATACGGCAGGCAAGCGCTGGATTGGCCACAACGGCGGCGCGCCCGGAATCTCGGCCGAGTTCATGTACTACCCCGAGGATGGCCTGGTGATCATCGTTCTGGCCAACCGGGACAATGGCGCCATGGCAATGCGTGAGTGGCTGCACGCACTGCTTGAGCGTTCGCTCTTCGAGAATCCTTGATCCGATCGGCCAGAACGCTTCAACACACTCACCACGAACCCAACCAGATCGAGCGAAGTCATGGAACCATTCGTAATGATGTTCATTCCGGCAGTGGCAATGCTGGCACCTGCCGTTATCACGGCAATGGTGTTGCGTTATCGGCGCAGGCGCGCGGAAATGCGATACCAGTTGCTGCTGAAGCTTGCTGAATCCGGTGTCGAACTGCCGACTTCGCTGCCCGGCGAAGCTACGCCGCAACAATCGGATCTTCGCCGGGCTCTGGTGCTCCTCTCGGGTGGAATCGGATTGAGTGTCATGCTGGTCGCCTTGCCGCTTCACTATCAAGTCGGTCATCGTTTAGCCGAGTTGTGGGGTCTGGGCATCCTGCCGGTCGCGTTGGGTTTGGGATACTTGAGTCACTGGTATCTGAGCC
>JBEIPT010000343.1:0-4190 GCA_040376895.1 Lysobacteraceae bacterium
CGTCCCGCCCTGGCTCGACATCACGCAGTTCCGGCCCATCACCCACCTGGAACGTGCCGCGGCTCTGGCCAAGACCCACATTGCCGGCCATGTCATTGATCTCGACGTGAACAAAATAGACGCCGTCCGAAAGTGCCTGTGATGGAACAAACCTGAGGCTGGACGCCGTGACTTCCGACTGACTGGTCACATCGGTCAATTCATCGAAGTCGCCGCCCCGAATCCAAATGCGGGTCCGAGCGACATCCACACCAGAACCCTCGTCGGAAAACGCTGCGGTGATGATCGGCCGTGCAGCGGGGGGCAAGGTGGTTTCGTTGGGCGAAATCGACAGGACCTTCGGTGCCGTGGCGGTCAGGAATTGCCATTTGAAGGTTTCGTCTCCGACACGGACCTCAACCAGTTGGCGGCCTTCCGGGAACGCTTCAGCGGGTGTGAAGCTCACGCCCTCGACGCTGAGTTGCGCCTGCGCCGTCACGTCGATCGCATTCACGATCAGGCTGACCGTTCCGGGTTCAACCAAACCCGGCACAAACTGCACGGAGATTTGCGGCACTGCGTCTGCCGGCAATCGGTCGGCATCAGTCGGACTAGCGGTAGCGTCAAGAATGGCACTTCCGGGACCCGCTTCAAAACCGGATTGATAGATCGTCTCGGTAACAACCGATTTCACTTTCGGTAGTGTCGAGTCGCGGTTCGTTGCGTGAACAGGAGGCCAACCCAAGCCCCAGAGTGCACAGAGCAGCAGGCTCAATGACTGAAGCAAGGCAGAACGATCTTGTCGCGATGCGAGCGGATACTTTCGAGGTTTGTCCATCGCCATAAATCTTGCCTCATCAACAAAAGCCGGAAAGAGCAGGCCGAGGCTGGACATGCGTTTCAGTCCGGTACCCATCGACACTTTGCCCCGAAGAATGGACCCGGCTGCGGACCTGGCCGCAGTTCGGAACGGAGATGTTCGGGTCACATGGAATCACGCGTCGAAAGGACTCGAAATCAATGCGAACAATTGTTTCGTCATGGTTCCATCGCGACGACGAGTAGTCAACCAAATCTTGAAAAGACTGCATGATCAATGACTTGTTTTCAGACGTGGAGCCAATCGATGACTCAGGTCGCGGCAACTCAAGGCAAACTCTAGGTCAGCAGGACCCTCCCAGAATTTCCTTGACGGCTTGTTAGACTCGGTCACACCTAAGCCCTGCCGGCCGCCGCTTTCCCCCACTTGAGGATCTATCGAACCATGAGCGCGCTTTCCATGCCGACCCCGACCACCCGGGTACCGACCTTGCCGCAGTCCGACTCCGCCGACGCACAGAAAGCCCGCCAGTTCCAGCTCGCGCTGGCACGCACGAATTACAACTACATGCACAGTTATCTGGACCACGTGCCAATGTCGGCCGACGTGCCGGACAACGAGAAGTTCACGCTCGACTTCGTCAACAAGGTCATCAAGGTCCTGCTGCCGATGATCGAGAACTTCAAGTCGGCGGTGATGGCCGTGCTGGAGCGCGAACTGCAGGGTGATGTACCCACGGACCAGCTGGCGGAACTGAAGGCCGCCTATGAAAAGATGGTTGGCGAGTTCAGCGCGCTGCATCCGATCCGCGACATCCAGGACATTCACGCATTCCTCGAAACCCTGACCGCGACCATGAAGGCCATGCAATCGCTGGCCAATATTCCCGGTGATCTGGAGCGGATGGCACAAGGGCTCGAAACTGTTTTCAGGCAATTCCTGGAAACACCGACCGCATTCCTGAAGTCGACGATGTTCGACATGCTGCGCGGCGAGCGCGGCCATGAATATCTTCGCCCGCAGTCGATCGATGACTACGAGGCACTGTTCGGCTCGCTGAAGCGTCCGCTGATGTTGACCGTGCCCCGTGCCGACTGGATGACCTCGGCCGACAAACCCTGCGAGCAGGACTGGTATTTCGGCTGGATGCAGATTGCCGGCTACAACACCACGAACCTGCAAGGAGTGGTCGCCAGTGTGCAGGCCGACAGCGACACCGTTGCGCTGGGCGACCTGCAAAAGAAGATGCCGATCACCGATGCCATCCTGCAATCCGTCACCGGCGATGCCTCGTTGACCCTCGCCAGCGCGATCGCCGCCAATCGTTTGTACGTTGTTGACTACGTCCAGTTCGCCAATGCGTATTCCGATGCGGTCCACGGTGAGCAGCGTTACATCACTGCACCCGTCGCCGTGTTCTATTGGAACCCGGTTTCCCCGCCCGGTTATCCGCGCTCGGCGGAAGGTGTGCTGCAACCCATCGCGATCCAGCTCGGCCAGCAACATGATCCGGAAACCGCGCCGATCTATACGCCGAACAATACGGCCGGCGGTAACGACACCAGTCTGATGAAGTGGCGGATCGCCAAGTTCTTCGTCAATGCGTTGTGCGCCATGCAGCATGAGTCGATTGCCCATCTGGGCGACTGCCACCTCATCATCGAACCGATCATCGTCGCCGCGAATCGGCAATTGTCGGATGCCCACCCGCTGCTGAAACTGCTGCTGCCGCATTTCCGTTTCACGATCAATATCAATGACGACGCCATCCACAGCCTGATCACGCCTGGTGGCGTGGTCGCGACGAACGTGGGCCCTGCGATTGAGTGTTCGCTGGCTGCCGTGAGTGCAGCGCACGCTGCCTATCGCTGGGATGACCGCAACCCGACGCGACTGTTCCAGCGTCGTGGCGTCGACAAGATCCCGGTGTTCCCGTTCCGCGACGACACCTTGCTGCTGTACGCAGCGATCAAGCCATTCGTGTCGAGCTATCTGAAGGTCTACTACCGCAACGACCAGGATGTCCGCGACGACACCGAGCTGCAGGGCTTCGTCAACGAACTGGTGTTGCCGCAATACTGTGGCTTCAAGGGCATGCGCGGCCTGATCGACACCGGTAACCCAAAACAACCGGTGCGAATCGAAAGCCTCGACTACCTGATCGAGATGGTCGCCCAGATCATCTATACCGCAGGCCCACAGCATGCCTCGGTGAATTACGCACAGTACGCCATGATGTCGTACATGCCTGCGGTGGCCGGAACCATCTACCAGCCGGCCCCGCCGCGCTCGATGGTTCTGAACTCGGTGCAGGATTGCCTGCCTTGGTACCCGGCACTCGACGTGGCGCTGTACACGTTCTCGTTCGAATACCTGTTGACCGAAGTGCAGTACGACACCTTCGGCACCTACGAGTTCGATCCCCGAACACCGTGGTTCACCGACCCGCGCGTGCAGCCGCTCAATACGGCGTTCAAATCGGCGCTTGCCATGGCGGAAATTGAAATCCGCAAACGCAATGAATCACGTCCGATGGAGTATCCGTTCCAGATCCCATCGCTGATGCCGAACAGCATCAGCATCTGAGAACCGCTGCTGCGTGTGCAGGCTGGGCTTTTGCAGCACCAGCCTGCACGGCACTGTCAATCGAAGCCGACCGTATCCAGACCGCACTTGCTCGTTGCATAACTCCGCGACGTCGGCCACCACAGGTGACGCTCACCCGTTTCCGTATTGACGTAGTAGAAGCCGGACTTGACGTAGTAAGCACGGGCATACAGTCCGCCGCGACCATACGAGTCGTAATAGGCCATGTCGTCGTTATCGTTCGGTTCCGGCATCCACGCATTGCCATGGGGTTCCCACGACCAGCTCAGGGCATTCGAATCATAGGGCAGCAGATAGGCAGCGCAGATGCCGTCGAACTGAGATGCGTAATGCTCACAGCCGCAGACCACCTCTGCATCAGGGTTGGTGATGTGGCGGTACTCGAACACCGGTGCCGATTGTGCCGTCGCGGCCAATCCCACCAAAGCCAATACAGGTCCTGCAACAAGTCGCGCAAACAATTTCATCGGGCTGCTCCAAAGTGGGTAGTGAACGTAGTGCCGGATTGGCGCAAATTTGCGAACAAATCGACCGGCTACTGGTTCACGCGAAATCGAGCATCCCGAATGATCACGACACGTGAACTACTCCGCCCGAATTGCTTGGCAGGCGGGCGATAGGTCGGCGCAGATCCTGCCCGTCAGGTTACGGAAGACGCAAAGAAGCGTCAGGGCGTTCCGGCCCAGCAGAAGCGGTTGCGACCTTCACGTTTGGCCCGATACAGCGCTTCGTCTGCATGTGCGACGAGCGATGTCGGGGATTGCAGCAGTGCCGATGAGCGCTC
>JBEIPT010000139.1:0-8940 GCA_040376895.1 Lysobacteraceae bacterium
AGGCGCTTGGCCACTCCCTCGAGGTCGTTATGAGTCAAAGCCCCCTCACGAATCATCGGAATTGTGATTCGAGGCGTGTCCCGTGTCAATTCTTCCGACTGGAAAATCTTTGCGGTAGGCACCGATTCCCCAGGGAAAACCAGCACATACCAGGCTTCGCCCAGATCCATCGGCGTCAAGGTTTCGCCGATCCCTTCGGCAAAAGCCGAGTGTCCGCGGACAAAAACCGGGACATCTGCACCCAGGGTCAGGCCGATCGTGGCCAAATTTTCGATATCGAGTCGGGTGCGCCACAGTGTGTTCAGCGCCACCAGCACCGTTGCCGCATCGGAGCTGCCGCCACCCAGGCCGGCGCCCGAGGGAATGTTCTTGCGCAATTCGATCGTGCAGCCCAGGCGGCATGCCGTTGCCTGTTGCAACGCCCGGGCGGCGCGCAGGCTCAAGTCACTGTCGACGCTGATGCCGGGCAGATCCCGCGTTCGCCCGATCTGGCCGTCGTCGCGGATCGTGATTCCGATTTCGTCGGCCAGATCGATCAGCTGGAAGACCGTCTGAAGCTCATGGTAACCGTCGGCCCTGCGGCCAGTGACATGCAGGAACAGGTTGATCTTGGCGGGTGCCGGAAAGACGACCGGACTCATCGTGCGCCGGTTCCATCAGTGCCGGTTGTGTTCAATTGCCAGGCGCCCACCGCCAGGCGAACCTGATAAGGCGGTTTACGCGCGATCAAGCGCTTCGGCAACCAATAACCATCCTGTCGTTGCCAATCCTTGTATTCGATGACCCAGCCCTGGTCGTGCAGACTGATGGTTCGGCCTTGTTCATCACGTTGGCGGTCGGCGTTGGCACTGCCGAGTCCAAACAGCCAGCTGCGCAGTGCACCAACCGGCAGCTCCCACTGCAACTCGCGGCGCAAGAGCTCTTCGGGCGAACGGGCGAGCACAGGTTCCGGCCGGAGTCCCTGCAATTGGCAACCGGTGTCGTCGCCGAGCAGTTGCCAGTTCTGGCCGGAAACCGGCGCACGCAGGGTCACGTCAAAATACGAGCCTTGCTGTGTCCACTCCAGCCGGCCGCTGCCGCCATCTCTGCCATTCGACACGGCGAGCCTGGCGCTCAGATGCCAGGCGTCCGGAACCTGATCGTTCCCTTGAATCACGGCGCTGCCGGCAAGCTCCGGCGATCGCACGGTGTGTCGAGCGCAGCCGCTGGCAAGCAGACTCAGCAGGAGGACACCCCCGATCCGGCTCAGCACCTCAAAGACCATGTCGGCGCAAGGTTTCGCGCAACGCGGCGTCGTCCGGCTGGCGGCTCAATGCTTCACGCCAGATCAGTCGGGCCTCGTCACGTTCGCCTTGCCGCCAAAGCGCTTCGCCGAGATGTGCGGCGATTTCGGCTTCAGCCTGTTTGGCGTAAGCGGCGCGCAGCAAGGTTACCGCTTCGTCAATCTCGCCGAGATGGAATTTGACCCAGCCCATGCTGTCGAGGATCGCCGCGTCGTCCGGTTTCAGGCGCATCGCGCGTTCGATCAGCACCAATGCTTCGTCGTACCGACGGGTGTTGTCAGTCAGTGTGTAGCCCAGGGCATTCAGGGCGTCGGCGTTGTCGGGGTTGATTTCGAGCAGGCGACGCAAGTCACCTTCAGCACCGGGGATGTTGCCGAGCAGTTCGTGGCGCAGTGACCGTGCATACAGCAGGTCCTCGTCGTCGGGCAGGGCCGCAAGGCCTTGTGTCAGCGCATCCAGCGCCAATTTGACCTGATCTTCGCTGGCAGCAACTTCCGACTGCAGCAGGTAGGTGCGCACCAGATCCTCGCGGCGCAGGATTCCGGTCTCGCGCAAATCGTCGATTCCGGCCCGGGCCGCATCGAACTGCTTCAGCTCCGTCTGGATGGAGGCAATGCGGATGCGGGCGTCAATGTATTCGGCGTCGTCCTTGCTGACCTGGCCATACCAGATCATCGCCTGATCGAGATCCTCGATGAGCTCGGCGCATGTGCCGAGCAGTTGCAATCTTGCGGCTGGATGTGGCTTCGCCAGTTCCTCGATGCGGGTGCAGGCGGACTTCACCAGGTCGGTGTCTTCAGCCCTTGCAGCGTATGCCAATTCGATGCCGATCAGCTCTTCATCCTGATTCGGCATTTGTGCCAGAACTCGGGCGGCGAGTGCGCTGCGACCCTGGGCATCTTCCAGTGCCGCGAGGCTCAAGCGCAGTTCGCGCGAGTCGGGCTTCAGCACAACTGCCTTCTGGAGGTCGGCGCGTGCCAGTTCCGGTTGGCTCGTCTGCACCAGATTGGCGCGGTAGGCCAAAAGGATCGCATCTTCAGGCATCCGCTCGATTGCGGTGTCGAGGATGTCGCGCGCGAACTCCGGTGCCTTGGCGCTTTCGGCAAAGCGGCTGTAGGTGACCGCTGCGGCGGGGGTCGGGCTCAGCTCGGCGAGTGTGGACAGAAACGGCAGAATGCGGTCCAGGTCGGGCAGCCAGCGCAAGGCCTCGACCATTTCGGTCGGCAATTTCTGGTCTTTGCCTCGATCTGCGATCAATGCCAGGGCTTCGTCGGTCTTGCCGTCACTCAGCGCGAGGGCCGCCGCATAGGGTGCGATCAAGCTGCCTTCGGGTTCCAATTCGCGCCAACGGCCGAGCATGACGCGTGCGGTGGTGGGCTTTCGCGCGCGCAACGCGGCACGCAGCGCTGTACGCGCGAGTTCGGGCCGGTCGTCGAGCAGCGCCGCCTTCGCGAGGCTTTCCGCCACTTCGGCTTCCTTGCCGTCCTGGCGCGCGAATTCGGCGACCATCCGTTCGGCGAGGGCTTGCCCGCTGCGGTCGAGTGGCAGTGCGTCGGGGGCCGCGACGGATGTGGCCTGTCGGGGCGTCGAGGCGCAGCCGGCAACCATCAGGACCAGCAGCATGGGAACAATTTTCGTCATTTCTTGATCACCTGTGATCCGGCAAGGGACAATACCGGTCTGTCTTCTGCCATTTTTGCACGTCATGCCCATTTTCGCCCTCGGACTCAACCATCAAACCGCGCCGATCACTCTGCGCGAGAAGGTTGCGTTGGCTCCGGAGCGGTTCGGCGAGGCACTGGAGTCATTGAAGTCCTCGGGTTCGGCCGACGAAGCGGTACTGGTTTCGACCTGCAACCGGACCGAATTGTTCCTGACCGGTGATGAAGCTTCCCTGCAGCGGTGCACGGATTGGTTGCACCGATACTTCGATCTGAACGCCGGGGCGCTCGACAGTTTCATCTATTGCCACCGGGATCGGGCCGCGATCCGGCACCTGTATCGGGTGGCGTCGGGGCTGGATTCCATGGTTCTGGGTGAGCCGCAGATCCTGGGTCAGGTCAAACGTGCCCATCTGGAGGCGCGCCAGGCCGGAGCCGTAAAGGCCAGCCTCGATCGTCTGTTCCAGTCGGCATTTTCAGTTGCCAAGCGCGTTCGCACCGAGACCAACCTGGGTAGTTCGCCGGTCTCCGTGGCGTTTTCGGCGGTCCGCTTGGCGACCCGCATTTTTGCCGATCTGGCCGGGTCCAATACGCTGTTGGTCGGCGCGGGCGAAACGATCGAACTGGTCGCCCGGCATCTGCAGGAGCGCGGAGTGCGTCACCTGACGATTGCCAACCGCACCCTGGCGAACGCCCGGTCGCTGGCCGAAGAATTCGAAGCGCGTGCCGTCGCTTTGGCCGACCTCGACCACGTGCTGCCCGAGGCTGACATCGTCGTGGCGTGCACCGCGAGTGCCACGCCGGTCATCACGTTCCAGGCTGTCCAGAGGGCGCTCAAGGCGCGGCGCCGGAAGCCGATGCTGGTGCTCGATCTGGGGGTGCCACGGGATGTCGAGGCGGCCGTCGGCACACTCGACGACGCCTATCTGTACACCGTCGACGACATCGGCGCGATGATCGAGGAAAGCATGAAGTCCCGTCGCGACGCGGCGCTTCAGGGTGAAGCCATCATCGACCTGCAGGCCGAGCACTTCCTGTCGTGGTTGAAACTTTCCGACGCCCAGGGTGCCATCCGCAGCTTGCGCGACCGGGCTGACCGCGAACGGATCGACCAATTGCAGAAAGCCAAGCAGGCCCTGGCCCAAGGGCGAAGCCCCGAAGAGGCGCTGGAATTGCTGGCGCATGGGCTGACGAACAAATTGCTGCATTCGCCGACAGTGGCACTGCGTGAAGCCGCCAAACGGGCCGATGTGGACTTGCTGCGTGCGGCCAGTCGGCTGTTCGAACTGGATGACCCGGGCAACAAATGAGTCCTTCCATTCGCAGAAAACTGGAGGCGCTCGCCGAGCGCAAGGTCGAGGTCGAGCGTTTGCTGGCGTCGTCCGAAGTGTTGGCCGACAACCAGAAGTTCCGCAATTTGGCTAAAGAATACGCCGAATTGGAGCCGATCGCCGCCCAAATGGCTGAATTGGTCTCGACCGAGGCGGGCTTGCGTCAAGCCCGGATCATGCTCGACGACCCGGAGCTCCGCGAACTTGCCGAGATGGAAATCGAGTCCCTGCAAGAACAGTTGGCCGGGCTTGATGCAACGATGAGCCTGATGCTGGTTCCGAAAGATCCGCGTGACGATGCCAGTGTCTTTCTGGAAGTACGTGCCGGGACCGGTGGTGACGAAGCGGCTATTTTTGCCGGCGATCTGTTCCGGATGTATTGCCGGTTTGCCGAGCGGCAGCGCTGGCAGATCGAAATTCTGTCGGCCAGCCCGGGTGAACATGGCGGCTACAAGGAAGTGGTGGCACGGGTTGAAGGGCAGGGCGTGTTCGGCAAACTGAAGTTCGAATCCGGCACCCACCGGGTGCAACGGGTGCCCGAAACCGAAGCCCAGGGCCGGATCCACACCTCGGCGGCTACCGTGGCGGTGCTGCCTGAGGTTGACCAGATCGAGGACATCCAGATCAATCCGGCCGATCTGAAGGTCGACACCTATCGGGCTTCGGGTGCCGGTGGTCAGCACGTCAACAAGACCGAATCGGCGATTCGAATCACCCATTTGCCGTCCGGACTGGTCGTGGAATGCCAGGACGAGCGCTCGCAGCACAAGAATCGGGCACGGGCCATGTCGTTGCTCAAAGCCCGGTTACTGGACGAGCAACAACAAAAACAGACGGCCGCCCAAACCCAGTTGCGCCGGATCCAGGTCGGGTCAGGGGATCGTAGCCAGCGCATCCGTACCTACAACTTTCCTCAGGGGCGTCTCACGGACCACCGCATCAATCTGACGCTGTATTCGCTCGAGCAGATCGTGGCGGGTGACCTCGGACCGGTGATCGATGCGCTGCTGACCGAGTTCCGCGCGGATGAGCTCAAGTTGATGACTGACGCGGCGTGAGGGTGGTGCGTTTTCCTGAGCTTCGCCTGAATTTTCGTTCTTTGCCGAAATGTCAGGATATTTGGCTTTTGCGGGATATATTGATTGAGTCCTCAGGTGATTTCATTTTTATTGTCTGATTTGTTGTTATTCCATAGATTTATCAGGCTTTTCCAGAATTGACTCTAGGTCTGTGTCGTGATTTCCGGGAAACGAAAGATCGGTTTGTCCGATCAATTCGATGGTCTTCGGCTCACATATGCCCGTATGCAGTAGAGACGCCTGAAGTTTTTGTTACCGCATGAACAGATAATTCGGAATTCACCGTATTTTTGGTTTCGACCGGCCTGAAATTTCCGAGGGAATCCGGACGAGTCTTGGCCCCTTGGCCGGTAGCTTGTTCCTGCGCCAGTTTGCCCCTCAACCGGTCCTGTGGATCGGCTACTCCGGTTTCACGGGAGAAGGCAGGATCGACGCAATGTTTCTTGCGCAAAGTGAAATGCCAACCCGTCACTGGAGGCACACCCGGTTGCACGATATCGTGCGCGACCCAAGTTCTTGCTGCCGACATGCCAATGACCGACGTCACGTTTACCAGTCTCCAATCCGAAATCGACGACGCCTTCGAGCGGCGCACCCAACTGGATGCCAACGCGCTGGCCGAACTGAAGCCAGGGATCGGCCGGGTGCTTGCTGCGCTCGAGACCGGGGCACTTCGCGTGGCCGAACCGGCTTCGGCAGGGTGGGTGACCCACCAATGGATCAAAAAGGCGGTGCTGTTGTCGTTCCGGACCGAATCGAATTCGGTGATGGCCGGTGCACCTGCACCTTATTACGACAAGGTGCCGCTGCGGTACGAGGGTTATGACGCCGAACGTTTTGCTGCCGAGGGCGTTCGGGTGGTGCCGGGTGCGGTGGTTCGTCGGGGTGCACATGTGGCTCGGGATGTTGTGTTGATGCCGAGCTTCGTGAATATCGGTGCTTATGTCGGCACCGGAACCATGGTGGATACCTGGGCGACGGTGGGATCCTGTGCGCAGATCGGGGCGCACGTGCATTTGTCCGGTGGCGTCGGAATTGGTGGTGTGCTGGAGCCGGTGCAGGCCAACCCGACGATCATCGAGGACGGCTGCTTTATCGGCGCCCGGTCGGAAGTGGTCGAGGGCTTTATCGTCGAACGGGGTTCGGTGATTGGCATGGGTGTGTTTCTCGGCCAGTCGACGCGTGTATTCGACCGCGAAACTGGCGAGATTTTCTACGGTCGTGTGCCGCCGTACAGCGTGGTGGTGCCGGGTTCCTTGCCGAGTGCCGACGGGCGCTACAGTCTGGCGTGTGCGGTGATCGTCAAGCGGGTCGACGAGAAAACCCGCGCGAAAGTGGGCATCAACGAACTGCTGCGTAACGCTGATTGAGCCATGACCATCCTCCTGTACGGATTGAACAACTGCGATACCTGTCGCAAGGCGCGCAAGTGGCTGAGTGCGAAGGGCATCGCCCATGAATTCGTGGATTACCGGGATTTTCCGATTCCTGCCGAGACGCTGAAAGCCTGGGCGGCGCCAATCGGTTTCGCGAACCTGATCAACAAGGCCAGCACGACCTGGAAGACCTTGCCCGAACATCGCCGCAAGCCGGGTTCGGACCCCGAATACGTGCTGTTGCTGCGCGAGTATCCAGTGCTGCTGAAGCGGCCTCTGATGGTGCGCGACGGACGGATCGTTCAGGGGTTCTCGCACGGACAATATGAAAAGGAGTTCGCCGATGTCTGATCCGAATGCCGTGCTGGTGCTGACTCGTGCGCTGTGTGCCCGCGCTTCGGTGACTCCGGACGACGCCGGATGTCAGGAGTTGATTGCGGCGCGCTTGTCGGCGGCAGGGTTCAGCATCGAGCGACTCAAGTTCGGTGAGGTCGAGAACCTTTGGGCTTGGCACGGTTCGGTCGGTCAGACGTTCGCGTTCCTCGGGCATACCGACGTGGTGCCGGTAGGCGACCGTGATGCATGGACGAGTGATCCGTTTGTGCCGGAAGTTCGCGACGGTCAGTTATATGCGCGAGGGGCGGCCGACATGAAAGGCAGCGTCGCGGCGATGGTGGTGGCGCTGGAGGAGTTTGTCGCGTCCCATCCCGAGCATCCGGGGATTGTCGGCGTGTTGCTGACCAGCGACGAGGAAGGGGTGGCTGAAGATGGGGTTCGCCGGGTTGCCGAAACCTTTGTCGGGCGAGGGCAGCGGATCGATTTTTGTCTGGTCGGCGAACCATCGAGTGACCAGCGATTGGGCGACCGCATCCGTGTCGGCCGCCGCGGGTCACTTCACGGGCATCTGAAAGTGCGCGGCGTGCAGGGCCATGTTGCTTACCCGGAGAAGGCACTCAATCCGATTCATCATGCGATGGCGGCATTGGCCGAACTCGCTGCGCGGCGTTGGGACGAAGGGAATACATTCTTCCCGGCGACGACCTTCCAGATGTCGAACATTCACGGTGGCACCGGCGCCACGAACGTGATTCCGGCCGAATTGAACGTGGATTTCAACTTCCGGTTCGGTACCGCTTCGGGCGCAGAAGACCTGATGCGCGAGACCGAGAACCTGTTGGCGAGGCACAATCTGGATTACCGCATTCGCTGGGTGTTGAGTGGGGCGCCGTTTCTGACGGATCAGGGTGCACTGCTCGACGCCACACAAAAGGTGTTGCTTGAAGAGTTGGGCGCGCCCGCGTTGGCGGACACTGGCGGCGGCACTTCGGACGGGCGCTTCATTGCGCCGATGGGTGCCGAGGTCGTTGAACTCGGTCCGAAAAACGCCAGCATCCACAAGGTGGATGAGCATGTGGCGGTTGACGACTTGGCGCGCTTGTCGCGGTGTTATCGCCGCATTCTCGATGAGACCATGCGGCGCGGGGTGATTACGCGGTAGTTCCGGCTGGGCCTTTTCAGCCCAGCCCGATTGTCCCGGGGTGGTTTACCACCCGCACTGCTGGCCTTTGTTCTTCTCCTGCAGCCAACCCATCAGCGGCGCGAAGTAGTCGATGATCGCGCTGGCGTCCATCTGTTCGGTGCCGGTGAGTTCCTTCAGCGTGGCCTGCCAGTTCTGGCTTTGGCCTTTCTGCAGCATGGCCCAGTAGCGCTTGCCGGCTTCCTTGTTGCCATAGATCGAGCACTCGTGCAGCGGGCCTTGATGGCCGGCCGAGTCGCACAGGGCCTTGTGGAACTGGAACTGCAGGATGTGCGCGAGGAAGTAGCGCGTGTAGGGCGTGTTGCCCGGCACGTGGTATTTCGCGCCTGGATCGAAGTCCTGCTCGGTGCGGGTCACGGCGGGTGCGACACCCTGGTACTTGGCTTTCAGATCCCACCATGCCTTGTTGTATTCGCCCGGCTGAATGCGGCCGGAGAACACACCCCAACGCCATTGGTCGATCAGTTTGCCGAACGGCAGGAACGCGACCTTGTCGAGTGCCAGTTTCATCTGTTCATTGATGACCGCTTCCTTGCTCTGAACCGGCGTGCCGACGAGGCCAACGCTGTTCAGATACTTCGGCGTGAGCGACAACACGACGGTGTCACCGATCGCTTCGTGGAAACCGTCATGCGCACCACTCTGGAACAGCGGCGGCAGCGGGTTGTAGGCG
>JBEIPT010000279.1:0-5194 GCA_040376895.1 Lysobacteraceae bacterium
ATGGAATTCCTGCTGATCAACCATCCGCTCGACTGCCCGATCTGCGATCAGGGCGGCGAATGTGAACTGCAGGACGTGGCCATGGGTTATGGCCGTTCGGTGTCGCGGTTTGTCGAGCGCAAGCGTGTGGTTGCCGATGAGGACATCGGTCCTCTGATCTCCACCGAGATGACGCGTTGTATCCATTGCACGCGTTGTGTCCGCTTCATGAGCGAGATTGCCGGCACGAACGAACTGGGTGGTATTGGTCGCGGTGAACATACCGAGATCGGCACCTATATCGGCAAGTCGATCGAGTCCGAACTGGGCGGCAACATCATCGATGTCTGCCCGGTTGGCGCGCTGACCAACAAGGTGTTCCGGTTCCGTGCACGCCCTTGGGAACTGATTGCGCGCGAGTCGATCGGTGATCACGATGCGCTCGGCTCGAACCTGTTCCTGCATCTGCGTCGCGGCGAAGTGCTGCGTGTGGTGCCGCGTGGCAATGAATCGATCAATGAATCCTGGTTGTCCGACCGCGACCGGTATTCGCATCAGGGCCTGATGGCTGCCGATCGCGTGACGAAGCCGATGGTGCGTGATGCCGGCGGTGTGCTGCGTGACGTGACCTGGGAGCAGGCGCTGGAAGCGCTTTCCGAGACGCTCCGCCAGGCTGCTCCGTCCGAGGTTGCTGCGTTGGTGGGTCCTTCCACAAGCAACGAAGAAGCCTTGTTGTTGGCGCGTTTGTTCGGCGCCATCGGCGTCGCCAACGTGGATCACCGCCTGCGTGTGATCGACGAGCGTCTGCTCGCCGGAACGGCTGAGAAGCCGGTGTTCGAGATGCCGCTCGCCGAAATCGAGAAGGCTGGTGCGATTCTGATCGTGGGTTCAAACCCTCGCCTGGATCAGCCGCTGCTCGGTCACCGCATTCGCAAAGCCTGGAAACACGGGGCCAAGGTGTTTGCCGTCAATCCGGTGCAGCACGAGTTCCACTTTGGCTGTGCCGACGAGTGGATCGCCGAACCCGGCAGTCTGGTCGCCGCGTTGGCGTCGATCGCCAAGGCAGCCGTGGACGCAGGCGCGCCAGCGCCTGAAGCGATCCTGCCATTGCTCGCGAATGCCGTGGCCGACGACCGCGCCCGCGCAGCGTTTGATGCCCTGAAGTCCGCCAGCAGCGCCTTGGTGCTGATCGGCGACCAGGCCGTCCAGCATGGTGACGCCAGTGTGCTTCGGGGCCTGTCGCGGTTCATTGCTGCCGCTGCCGAGGCGCGTTATAACGAACTGCCGAATGGCGCCAACGGTGTGGGGCTGACGGCGCTCGGCTTGACGCCGAAGAACGGGCAGGGCGCTGCGGCCTGTGTCGCGAATCCGCGCTCGACGTTGGTGTTGTATCGCGCTGAATTGGCTGACGTCGCCGATATGGGCGCCGCTCAGGCAGCTTTGCAGGCAGCCAAGAATGTCGTCGCGTTTGCGGCGTTCGCGGATGAAACCCTTCGTTCGCGCGCCACGATCCTGCTGCCGGTTGGTTTGACGCCAGAGATCGACGGCAGCATGGTCAATGTTGACGGGCAGGTCCAAACGTTCAAGGCCGCGGCGAAGCTGCCGGCCGATGCACGCGCGGGCTGGCGTGTCCTGCGTGCACTCGGTGCATCGATGGAATTGTCCGGTTTCGGGTTCACAGAGTTTGCCGAGTTGCATGCCGACGCGCTGACAGCGTTGGCCAAGGCAAGCCCGGTTTGGCCGGCCGCTTCTGCGCTGAAGGTTTCCGAAGCGGAACGCGCGGACGGTCTGACCCGGATCGCCACGGTTGCACCGTACTCCGTGGACGCAGTGGTCCGTCGTAGTCCGGCGCTGCAATCGACACCCATTGCCGCCTCGGCGACTGCCGCAGTCAACCCGGCTGATGCCAAACGACTCGGTTTGTCCGGCAAGACCGTGCGTGTGCGCGGCCCGCTCGGTGAATCGACGCTCGCATTGTTGGTCAGCAATCGTGTGCCCGTTGGCGGCGTCTGGATCGAGTCTGCGCAGGAATCGAGCAGCACGCTCGGCCGAATGGGCAGCAAGCTCACGTTGACGGGGGGCGAGGCATGATCACGGAATTCGTCAACCAGATTCACGGTGCGTATTTCGGCTTCCTGGGCGAATGGCCAACCTTGGCCATGCTGGGCTGGAACCTGCTGAAGATTCTCGTCGTGACCGTGCCGCTGATCCTGTCGGTGGCGATGTTTACGTACTGGGAGCGCAAGGTCATCGGCTGGATGCAGGTTCGTCTCGGCCCGGTCTATATCGGCAAAGGACTGCTGCAGCCGTTTGCCGACGTCTTCAAGCTCCTGTTCAAGGAAATCATCATCCCGGCCGAGGCCAATCCTTGGTTGTTCCGGTTGGCGCCGATCCTTGCGTTGGCCCCCGCATTCGCCGCCTGGGCCGTGATTCCATTCGACTGGCAGACCCGCATCGCGAACGTCAACGCCGGCTTGTTGTATCTGTTGGCGATGACCTCGCTGGGTGTCTACGGCATCATCCTCGCCGGTTGGGCATCGAACTCGAAATACGCATTCCTTGGCGCCATGCGCAGTGCGGCTCAGGTCGTGTCGTATGAAATTTCGATGGGCCTGTGCCTGGTCGGCGTTCTGATCGCGGCCGGCTCCCTGAACCTGACCGAGATCGTCGCCGCGCAGCAGGGCAATCTCGGCATGTTCGAGTGGTTCATGTGGCCTTTGCTGCCGCTGTTCATCATTTACTTCATCTCCGGCGTGGCGGAAACGAACCGCGCACCGTTCGACGTCGCCGAAGGCGAATCGGAAATCGTCGCCGGTTTCCACGTCGAATACGCCGGTGCCGCGTTCTCGCTGTTCTTCCTGGCCGAATACGCGAACATGATCCTGATCAGCTTCCTGGCCGCGCTGCTGTTCATGGGTGGCTGGCTGTCGCCGTTCCAGGGTCTGGGCATCCCGCTGCTGTCGGCCGATGGCTGGTGGTGGCTGTTCGCCAAGGCATTCTTCTTCGCTTTCCTGTTCCTGTGGTTCCGCGCCACGTTCCCGCGTTACCGTTATGACCAGATCATGCGTCTGGGTTGGAAAGTGTTCATCCCGCTCTGCATTTTCTGGGTGTTCGTCACCGGTGCCATGGCTTATGCCGGCACGTTCATTGCGGGGGCCTGACGCGAGTCACTTATGGAAAAGATCACGCGCTACCTCAAAAGTCTGCTGCTGCTCGAACTGCTTCGCGGCATGACGGTGACCGGCAAGTACTTCGCCAAGCCGAAGTACACGCTGCAGTATCCGGAAGAAACCACACCCAAGTCGAACCGCTTCCGCGGCCTGCACGCACTGCGGCGATACGCGAATGGCGAAGAACGTTGCATCGCCTGCAAGCTCTGCGAAGCAGTGTGCCCGGCGCTGGCGATCACGATCGACTCCGAGCCGCGTGCCGATGGCCAACGCCGGACGACCCGTTACGACATCGACCTGTTCAAATGCATTTTCTGCGGCTTCTGCGAAGAGAGCTGTCCGGTCGACTCGATCGTCGAGACGCACATCCACGAATACCACTTCGAGAAGCGTGGCGAAAACATCGTCAACAAGGCCCAACTGTTGGCCATTGGCGACCGTTACGAACAGGACATCGCCCGGGCTCGCGCCCAGGACGCTGCATATCGATGAGGCCGGCATGACTCCCGAACTGATTCTCTTCTACCTGTTTGCGGCAGTCACTGCCGCCGCGGCACTCGGCGTGATCCTGTCGCGCAATCCGGTGCACTCAGCGCTGTGCCTCGTGCTGACCTTCTTTACGGTGGCCTGTACCTGGCTGCTGGTCGGAGCCGAGTTCCTGGCGCTTGCGCTGATCCTCGTCTACGTCGGCGCGGTCATGGTGCTGTTCCTGTTCGTCGTGATGATGCTCGACATCAAGGTTGTGCCGGAACGCGAAGGCTTTGCCGGGTATCTGCCGGCCGGTGTTCTCGTGGCGGTAATCATGCTGGTGGAAGTGCTCGGACTCATCGGCATGGAACGCATGCAGAAAATCGGACCTGTCGTCGATGCGGCCGCCGCTGCCGGCTTCAGCAACACCGAGTGGATCGGTCGAACCCTGTTCACCGACTACGTGCTGGCGTTCGAGGTGGCGGCTCTGATCCTGACGGTGGCGATCATTGCCGCAGTCATGCTGACGCTGCGCAAGCGCAGCAGTGTCCGTATTCAGGATCCGGCCGAACAGGCTGCCACCAGGAAGTCCGATCGCCTGCGACTGGTCGACCTGCCGAAGTCGGTTGCGGAAAAGGAGCCAGGCGCATGATCAGCCTCGGTCATTATCTCGCGCTGGGCGCGGTGCTGTTCTGCATCGCCGTGGCTGGCATCTTCATCAATCGCAAGAACGTCATCATCCTGCTGATGGCCATCGAGTTGATGCTGCTCGCCGTGAACATCAACTTCGTGGCGTTTTCGACGTTCCTCGGTGACGCGGCCGGACAGATTTTCGTGTTCTTCATCCTGACCGTGGCCGCCGCAGAATCGGCCATCGGGCTCGCCATCCTGGTCGTTCTGTTCAGAAACCGCGCGACCATCAACGTCGAAGACCTCGACAGCATGAAGGGCTGAGACATGAAGTCGATCCTCATCATCATCGCCCTGGCGCCGCTGCTTGGTGCCGTGCTGGCCGGGCTCTTCGGCCGCCAGATCGGCCGCGTAGGCGCTCATACCGTCACGATCGGCGGTGTCGCCGTGTCGTGCCTGCTGTCCTTGTACGTGTTCAAGTTGATGGCGTTCGACGGCGCGCCCACCTACAACGAAAACCTGTACACCTGGTTCGAAATCGGCAGCTACAGCGCCCATGTCGGCTTCCTGATCGACCGGCTGACCGCGATGATGATGGTCGTCGTCACGTTCGTGTCCTTGATGGTGCACATCTACACGATCGGGTACATGGACGAAGATCCCGGCTACCAGCGATTCTTCTCGTACATCGCGCTGTTCACGTTCTCGATGCTGATGCTCGTGATGAGCAACAACTTCCTGCAGCTGTTCTTTGGCTGGGAAGCAGTCGGCCTCGTTTCGTATCTGCTGATCGGATTCTGGTTCAAGCGGCCGAGTGCCGTGTTCGCGAACATGAAGGCGTTTCTGGTCAACCGCGTCGGCGACTTCGGTTTCCTGCTCGGAATCGCGGCGGTGCTCTGGTACTTCGGTTCGCTGGACTACGCCACCGTCTTCGCGAATCGCGAATC
>JBEIPT010000188.1:0-7146 GCA_040376895.1 Lysobacteraceae bacterium
CTGCGCGCAGGGTGAATTCTCCGATCAGGGCATCTGCTTCACGACGATCAACATGCCGCTGGTCAAGACGCCGATGATCGCACCGACCAAGATGTACGACTCGGTGCCGACCCTGTCGCCGGAAGAGGCAGGTGAGCTCATCGTCAAGGCCATCATCGAGCGCCCAAGTCGTGTTGCGACGCGCCTTGGCATCTTTGCCGCGGTCTTGAACCAGGTCGCGCCGAAGGCCTACGAAGTCGTCATGAACACCGCCTACACGCTGTTCCCGGATTCCGCTGCCGCCAAAGGCATGAAGGGTCGCGACGAGCAGCCGAGCAACGAGCAGATCGCCTTTGCCGCACTGATGCGCGGCGTCCACTGGTGATGCACACTGCGGGTCGGCACCTGGTGGTGCCGGCCTGGCAGGTCAAGGAGCGGACATGAGTAAGCCTTTGCTGGTCGTCGGCAACCAGAATTATTCGTCCTGGTCGCTGCGTCCGTGGATGTTCCTGAAGGGTTTTGGCGTCGATTTCGACTGCGACGTCGTGCCCATGGTCACCGACGAATTCGAGACGCGCGTGCGGGCTCGATCGCCGAACGGGAAGGTTCCGTTTCTGGTCGATGGTGACTTGGCCGTTTCGGACTCGTTGGCCATTTGCGACTATGCCGTCGAGCGTTGGGTGGGTATCGAACGGGCATGGCCCAAGGCGGTTGCAGCTCGTGCGTTGGCCCGTTCCATGGTCGCCGAGATGCACTCGGGGTTCACCGCGCTGCGCTCGCAATGCCCGATGAATGTCCGGCGCCGAAGTGGCAGTTATCGACTCTCTGCCGAGACCCAGAAGGACGTCGATCGGATTCTCGCGATCTGGCGTCAGGCGCGGTCGATGAAGTCGGGCGAGGGGCCGTGGCTGTTCGGCGACTTCGGCTTTGTGGATGCGTTTTTTGCGCCGATCGTGTTCCGGTTCCAGAGTTATGCAGTGCTGCTGGATGGTGAGGGCGCGAAGTACTGCGCGGCCATGCTGGCCCACCCTGCCATGCGCGAGTGGGCGCATGCCGCAACCCGCGAGCCGTGGACCCTGGAACGCTACGAACTCGTACAGATGTAGGCCCAAGGCGAGTGCCGGACATGGGTTTCAGGCAGACACATGGGCATTGGTTCGGCTTGGCGGGCGTTCATGCCAACGAGTCCGAATCCGCCAAATCCTGGTATCGACGCTTCGAATGGATCCTGGTTCCTTTGGCGATCTGGCTGCCGGTTCAGGTGAGCCTGCAGTCCGGGGGCCATATCGATCCAAGTATCGGCTTCATTTTCGACTGGGTCATCTGGACGGCATTCCTGCTGGAAACGCTGGTGCTGTCGACGCTGGTTCGCGAACGGGGCCGATATCTCCGTGGCAACTGGCTGAACCTGCTGATCATCGCTTTTGGTGTTCCGTGGTTGTGGAGCAGTCATGCATTACTGCCGATTGCGCGCGGATTGCGGCTGCTGATGTTGCTGAGTCTCCTGGTCCACGTCGGGTCGTTCGTGCGATCGATGTTGCGGCAGAATCGTTTGGGGCCGACCCTGATCGTGATCATGGTGGTGACCTGCCTGGGCGGTGTGCTCGTCGCGCAATTCGACCCGGCGTTCAAGTCGCCCGGCGAAGGAATCTGGTGGGCGTGGGCAACCGTCACCACGGTTGGCTACGGCGATTTCGTGCCGCAATCCTGGCCGGGACGCGTGTTTGCCGTGATGCTGATGCTGATGGGCATCTCGCTGATCGCCTTGTTGTCGGCGTCACTCGTGACGCACTTCCAGGCTGAAGACGATCGCGTCGCCGAACAGATGCGGCGTCGCATCTGGAGCAAACTGAACGAGATGGATCGGGAAGCGGATGCGCGACAGAAACACGTCGACGTCATGCTTTCTGCACTCGCCCGGATGGAAGAAGAATCACTGGTCAGGCAGGCCCATCTGGAGCTCTTGCACGACAAACTCGATCGAATCGAGAAGAGTCTGACCGGCGACAAAGTGGCTGATGCGGCAGAACAAGCCGAACCCTGAAATCCGATCAGGCCCGGATCAGGCTTTCTTGCTTTCAGCCCGAAATTGCCGGACTTTGGCCATCGCGGCTTCGAACGCGCGCTCGACCAGCGGTTTCTTGTCGAGAATCGTGATGTTGCCAGCCTTGAGGTCTGCGGCAAGTTCGATGGCCTTCTTGTCGGCGACCTTGATGCCGTTGGCATTCACGAACAGGAAGTTGCGCCGGTCGCCGCTGACCCACAGCAGTTTGACCCGCTCGCGACCCTTGGCCTGGATGTGCATCTCGATCCAGGTACCTGCGACCAGACGCTGGATTTCCTCCAGTTCGACGGTGAGATCGTCCAGGGCTGGCGCGACGACTTCCGCTTCAACCGGTGCGAATACCACTGCCTCGACCGGAATCGGTGGCGGGGCAGTGAGCCTGATGCCACTGCCCTGCAACGTCGATCCGGGCACCTCGGTGGTTTGATGATGCAGGTGCAACAGTTCACGCAAGCCAGTGAGGACTTCTTCGATATCTCCGTCATGTACACCCGTGGCAGCAAGCCCCTTGCGCATGATCGGTTCGCAGCCGTCCAGTTCCAGTTGCCAGTCTGCGCGCGTGACCAGGTCTGCATCGGCGCGCGGGAATCGGGCAATCAGCTCCAGCAATCGAATGGCTTCGGACCATGCCGTGGAGTCCTGTCCGTGACGGAGCAGGGTGAGCACCATGTAGTTGCTCCAGCTCTCGCGGACCATGCTGGACAGGGCTTTCGGCAGCAATGAACCCTCGAGCTTCTGCTTGAGCACGGCGGCTGCATCACGTTGTGCCGCTTCCATCTTGCTCTTGCCGTCGGCCGCTTGCACGGCGCGTTTCTCGGCGATTTCGGTGCGCGCGCCATCACGCCGCGTGAATTCGCCGAGCAGGGTACGCTGGCGCTCGAAGATTGCCGTGTCTTCCTTGAAGCCATCGACCAGTGCGGCAACGATGCCGTCAATGTGCTCGCGCAAGCCACGGTCGTTGGTTTCGTTCCAGCCCACGGCTGCCTGAGCCAGTTCGTCGAGCAATCGGCGGGCAGGGTGGTCGCGGCGTGCGAGGAATTGAGGGTCGATCAGCGCCAGTTTCAGGTATGGAATCTGCAACCGCGCAATCGATGCCTGCAACGGGCCAGGCAAGTGCTTGTCATTGATTGCGTATTCGAACATCAGCGAAATGAGATCGATGACCCCGGCATCGAGTGCCCGAAGATTCGTCGCTTGCCCCCCCGCGCCACCTTGGCTGAGTTGTTCGCGCAGTGCCGAGGCGACGTCGCCGCCGACTGGAACCTGTTGGTCCATGGTGCGGAATTTCTGGTCCAGGGATGCGATGGCACGCAAGACGTCGTTGACGTTCGCCTCGGCCATCGGAGCCCCTTGACCTGCCGGCATCGGGTAGGCCTGAGGCATTCCGACCGGTCCGGGATTGAACGCGCCCGGGTTGGCCTGCATCGGTGCGCTCAAGTGCGCCAGGAAATCCTGCATCGCGCGACCCAGAGAAGGATCCAGTTCGCCAACTCCGATTGGCGCGTAGCCGCCCGTGGGTTGATTCGCGGTATCGGCTCCGGTCGGCTGGCCTTGTTGGGGCGCGGATTGTTGTGTCGATTGTGGTGTCGACATCGAGGCCGAAACCGGACCGGGCCCGCCTCGAAGCGGGCGAAAACTGGCTACAGCCGAAGCCGGTTGTGCCACGCCACAGTCTGTCAGCGCCTGGTGTGACAGCGCGATGATCGACTCACTGGCCTGGACCAACTCGCGTTCGACGAATTTGATCAGGGTGATGCGGATTTCGATCGTACATTCAAAATGCTCGATGGCTTTGCCGAAGGCTTCCGCAAACAGTTCCGGTCCAAACCGCCGGCCTGCCGCTGCCATGTCCGGAATGCCGGCGAAAATCTGGTCGACCCGCATTTCCAGTTGTTGCCACTCGCGCGCCAGCCGCGAGCGCGCCTTGTTTGCCGCGGTCGAGATGGCAATTTCGGATTCAACCGTGTCGGCATCCACCAGGCTCAGTTCGTCCAGCGCTGGTTTACCGGCTGTCTTGGCGTTGCCGCGCTGAAGTCTGAGGCAAACCTCGATCTCCTGCTTGCAGGCGCTCAGCGCCTTGCTGGCCAGGTCAGGTTTGGCCAGGCGCAAGCGGCGCATGGTGTCGAAGAAGTCGGACTGCTGATTCGAATTGATCGCCTTTTCGGCGCGGTCAAACAGGGCGTCGTCGCCTGCCTGCAGCGCATCGGAATAAATCTTCTCCACGGGATCGCGCAGCGCCTCAAGCAGGCGCACGGCACAGCGCTCGCGCAAGCTCTCAGAGTCGCCCATGCTTCTGGAGAAAGGCAGGACATTGCGGGGATTCATGAACTTGGCTCGGCATCAGATATCGCTGAATCCTATTGTTGGCCAAATTTTGAGGCTGTGACAAAAGTCTCGAAACATTTCTCGGGGCTGTGCTGGTTCAGGAAAGCAGCAGAGTCTCGAGTTTCCTTCTGGCGGTGGCCATCGAAAAATGCCGTTCAATATTCGCCAGCCCGGCTTCCGCCAATTGTTGCCACAATACCGGGTCTTGGTACAGACGGATCGTTTCTTTCGCAAATTCAGCCGGATCGTCGGCGATCAGAACGTCCTCGCCATGCCTGAGGTTCATGCCCTCCGCGCCGATGCTGGTCGCCACGACCGGTTGGCCATGGGCCATGCTCTGGTTGACCTTGCCTTTGACGCCGGCGCCGTAGCGAAGCGGGGCGACGGAAATCCGGCAGCCGTCCAGGAACGGGTCCATCGACGGCACGAACCCGTGTGCGATCACCCGCTCACTGGCCAGGGCTTTCACGGAGTCCGGCATTCGGCTGCCGACGATATGGAAACGGACATCCGGGAGCTCGGCCGCAACGATTGGCCAGACTTCCTGAACGAACCACTGCACGGCATCGACATTCGGGGTGTGCTGGAAGCCGCCGACGAAGTACAGGTCACGGCGGCTCTCGAAACCAGGCCCGGGGCCCGCCACCTCGTGGACATTCGACAACACTTCGACGCGTGCATTCGGGACTTCCCGTGCCAGCAATTCCTGCTCGACCGGGCTGACGACCAGCGTGACATCCGCCGCACGGACCAGTCGCAATTCCGCCAGTTGGGTCCGAGCGGCCTGGCGCACCAGTTCGGGTTTCTGTGCCAGGGCCGCAGCCCGTTGCTCACGCAGGTAATGCAGATCGACCGTGTCGAAGATCAGCCTGGCCCTTGGCGCGTACTCCCGGATGACCGACAAGAGTGGGCCGAGGATGTAGTGGCGGCTGACCACGATTGCCTGAAACCGGTGGCCATGTTTGCGCAGGTAGTCCACGGGCTCCAGCCACTGGCCCCACAACACTTCCACACCCATTTGCTGAAGCGCTTCGCTGTAGGGGCTCAGGAATTGCCGGTTTTCGGCAAAAAATGTCGGCTTCAGACCCAGGTCGAGCATGCTGCGCAGCAGGTTGACCAGCCGGACCGACCCGGAGTCCTTGTCGGGCTCGGGTGTGGTGGCATCGATCACGAGAACGCGGCCGCGGACCCGGTGTTCTTTGGCGAACTCGATATCGGAGCCGGGTGCTGGTTGGGACGGTAGTGCTTCAGCCCAGCGCTCATGGAACTTGGCCTGATTGATCACCTGGAACCGTTTTGTGCCGGAACCAACGTCGGTGCCCGACGTGATGCCTTCGAAATGAATGACGACCGACGCCGGCTGATACAGCACCCGCAGGCCTTGTTCGCGGACCTGGAACGCCAGATCGGTATCTTCGTAATAGGCTGGTGCGTACCGAAGGTCGAATCCACCGATTCGTTCGAACAGCGTCCTGGCGATCGCAATGGCCGCGCCGGAGCAGTAATCCACTTCGCGGACATGGTTGAACGCAGGGTTTGCCGGATCACCGAATCGCCCGTAGTTCCAGCCGGATCCATCCGCAAAAATCACGCCACCGGCTTCCTGAAGCCGGCCGTCGGGATAGACCAGCTTGGCGCCCACCAGGCCCACGCGTTCGTGTTGGTCGAACGTGTCCAGCAGGGCATCGAGCCACCGAGGGCGAACCACGGTGTCGTTATTCAGAAAAACGAGATACGCGCCCTGTGCGATCGACGCACCGGCATTACAGGCCCCGACAAATCCGAGGTTGACCACATTGCGGTGGTAACGGATCCCCGGGAGTCCTCGAAGACTGGATTCGGTTTCGTCACTGGAGCCGTCATCGACGACGATCACTTCGAAACTGCACGCAGCGCCTTCCTTGGCCAGTGATGCCAGGCATGCGGCCGTGTAGGCGAACTTGTTGTAGACCGGAATGATGATGCTGGCACGCGGTGTCGCGGTGGCATCGGCGAAGCGCAGACCGGGCAGATCCACGGGCACCGGTTCGGCGTCGAGGATCGGCACCGGCGCCGTCTCGCCATTGCCGAACTCCTGCCGCGCCCGTTCCAGCGTGGCGCTGGCGCCATGGCGTTGCCAGTAACCGAGCAGGCGCCGCACGTTGCCGCTCACTCTTTGGCCGAGGTAGGCCAGACGGGTCCGTACGGCCCGAATCCGCCGAACCATGGACCGCAGCGGTGCAGTGATTCGCCAGGATGTGGATTCGTAGACCGCCAGCAGTTCGCTTCCAATCCGCGATTCTTCAGCGCGCAGGCGCTCGACTTCGCGAAGCCAGCCTTCGTTGTCGAGGGCGTGGGCGGCCTGCTCCTGCTGAAGCAATCCGATGAGTCGGGTCGATTCGGCGTCGGCGGCTTCGGCCCAGGTGGTGCGTTCTTCGAGGGTTTTTTGCAGCGAGTCCCGATGGGCACGTGACTGCACAAGTTCCTGATGTGTGGTCGTCAGCTTGCGATCCAGTTCGAAGCCCCAGGCAGCCCGTGCCGACAATTCGCGTGATTGGATTTCCGCCCGGGCCTGCCAGTCATTGGCGAGGTATTCCGCACGCAGCGTTCGGGCCGCCAAGCCGTGCAATTCGTCCGCCAGCGGTTTCTCGACGTCGCCGACGAAGGCATCCGCCTGCAATCCAGTGCGCGCAAACAAGGTTTCGTACTCTGCGCGCATATCGGAAAGTGGCTTAGGCTGAAACCTGCTGATGTTCTGGCGCATGGTGGCCAACAGATCGCGCTGATCATCGAGGGTA
>JBEIPT010000456.1:0-2930 GCA_040376895.1 Lysobacteraceae bacterium
ATGACGCTTTCGACGAATCGAGACACGCAGATCAAACCACGCAGCCTGACCAGTGATCGGGTCTGCATTGGCGTAACGGCGGTCCGGGGTTTTGTCGTGGATCAGCGGGTTCAGCAGGAAACCTCGTTTCGATTCCGGGGCATCGTTCGACAGCGCCCACGCGCCGCGTTTTTTGCCGATGGCATTCCAGGTCCACACGGTGTGCTCACCGACACCCTCGTGAATGGCGACTTCCATCTCGATCGTGCCGGCGTGACTGCTCAACTCGGCCGAATCGCCATCACTCAGGCCATATTGGCGCGCAGTTGCCGGGTTGATGTAAAGCACGTTACGCGCGGCGATCTGGCGGAGCCAGCGGTTCTGCGAGCCCCAGGCGTGATACATGAACATGGGCCGTTGCGTGATGGCATGCAGAGGGAAGCGGGTCGAGTCGATCTGTTCTTCTTCGAACGGTTCGTACCAGAACGGCAACGGGTCGGCGAAACGGGCAACTCGCGCCCGCAAAGCCTCCGGCGGTTGCACATCGCCGAACCCGCGTGCAGCGTTGCGGAATCGTGCGAGCACTTCGCAATACAACTGGAACACGAAGGGACGCAGCGAGCCTTCATTGCCGCCCGCGGAAGCCGGCAGCGGGCGGTTCGCCAGCAGTCCCAATCCTTCCGCCCAGCGCAGGTAGTCGGCGTTCGCCATCTTGAAGTACCGCGCAGCCAGCGGAACTTCCTGCTTCCAGAAATGGTTCGACTGACGGTATGCCTCGATCTGATCCGGGTTCGGCGCACCCTTGCCCATCTGAGTGCCATCGCCACGCCATCCGGCCAGCAAGCCGAGGCCTGGCGCACGTTCATGTTGTGCCATGTACTGCGCAAAACCGCCGGGATATCGTGCGCTGCCATCGTCGTGCACCATGCCGGGCAGACCCAGGCGCGCTCCGAGGTCGAGCAGCACGGACTGGAACGGCCGCACATCACGGTCCGGTTCCACCACCGGGGAGCGAATCGCATCGGCGACGTGGTCGGCGTCGGAAATGGGTCGATCGAGCAGAGAGATGCAGTCGTGTCGTTCCAGATACGTCGTGTCGGGCAGGATCAGGTCTGCGTAATTCACCATCTCGGAATGGTAGGCATCGACGTAGATCACGCGCGGAATCCGATACTCGCCGCTGTCGTTGCGGTCGGTCAGCAGGTGCTGCGTTTCGGTGCTGGCCATGGTCGAGTTCCAACTCATGTTGGCCATGAACAGGAATAAGGTGTCGATCGGGTAGGGCGATTGCTCGTGGGCGTTGCGGATGACCGTGTGCAGCATGCCGTGAGCCGACAGCGGGTACGCCCATGAGAAAGCGTGATCGATCCGCGTGGGTTCGCCGTGGGCATCGACCAGCAGGTCCTCAGGACCTTGCGGGAATCCGAGCGGTGCTGCATCGAGTTGGCCGGCGGCGTTGCGACGTTTGCCGGGACGATTCGCTGGCGGAATGCCTTTCGGATACGGCGGCTGGAACCGGAACGAGCCGGGCGTTTCGATCGCGCCGAGCAGCATCTGCAGCACATGCAGCATGCGGCAGGTATGGAATCCGTTGCTGTGCGCCGAGATACCGCGCATGGCGTGCATGGCGATCGGCCGGCCACGCATGGTTTCGTGTCGACGTCCGGCATAGTCGGTCCACGCCACCGGCAACTCCAGCGGCGGTGCCTTCATGATTTCGGTGAGTTCGTCGGCGAGCCGTCGGATCACGTCGACTGAAATGCCGCAGGAACCGGCGACCGTCGTCGGCGCATACTCGGCCGTCAGAAACCGCTCGGCAAGCAGATGGAACGAGGGCCTGAGCCGACGACCATCCGGGCTCTGACAGTCACCGACCACGGCTGGATCGATGTCGAGTGCCAGTGCCGGCTGAAGTGCGCCGGAGCGCCGGTCGAAGCACATCGGTTCGCCGTTGGCGTCGCGATAGATCAACCCGTGTTCGGCACCATCCGGATCATCAATGACCAGATGATGGGCATTGGTATAGCGCACCAGATAGTCGAGATCGACTGCATCACGGCGCAGCATCTCGTGGATCAATGCGCCGACCAGCAGCCCGTCGGTGCCGGGCCGGATCGGGACCCACTCGTCGGCGATCGCGGCATAGCCGGTCCGCACCGGGTTTACGGCAACAATCTTGACGCCGCGTGCCTTCAGCTTGCCGAGATTGATCTTGATCGGGTTCGAGTCGTGATCTTCGGCCACGCCCCACAGAATCAGGTATTGGCAGTGGTGCCAGTCCGGTTCGCCAAACTCCCAGAAGCTTGATCCCAGCGTATACATCCCCGCCGCAGCCATGTTCACGGAACAGAATCCGCCGTGTGCGGCGTAGTTCACGGTGCCGAACTGCTGCGCCCACCACCCGGTCAGGGCTTGCGACTGATCACGTCCGGTAAAGAACGCCAATTCATCCGGGTTGCGTTTGCGGATCTTGCCGAGCCAGTCGCCGGCCAGAGCCAGCGCCTCGTCCCAGCTGATTTCCTTGAATTCGCCTGCCCCCCGTTCGCCCACTCGCAACATCGGCGACTTCAGTCGAGCCGGAGAGTAGTGCTGCATGATGCCGGCCGAACCTTTTGCGCAGATCACCCCCTGATTGACGAGGTGATCGCGGTTGCCTTCGATGTAGCGGATCCGGCCATTCTTCAAGTGCACCTTGATGCCGCAACGGCAGGCGCACATGTAACACGTGGTGGTCTTGACCGTGTCGCCGACCGGTTCGTTGAGGTTGAGTTGGGCGGGATCCATGGGTCTTGAATGGCACTGACGATCGCGTCGGCGATCGGGCCTGCCATCTTACCGCGGTGTTGCCGCAGAGTTGTACTTGCCGTGGCGTGGTCTTCGGGAGCGGCGTCAGCCGCGATGCGACGAACCTTCAGACCGGCCCACACAAGCCCTCCCCGATGTTCGGGGAG
>JBEIPT010000408.1:0-3468 GCA_040376895.1 Lysobacteraceae bacterium
GTGCGCCAGTGCACATTCCGTGAGACCCGCCAGAGAGGTTCGCAGGGGTTTTCCCTCAGGCGATGGCAAACTTTCCACCAGAGCGCCAAAACCGCATGCGCACTCAAGCGCGCAGTTCTAGACTGGGCCCAACGACTTACGAGGCCCCCATCGTGACCAAGTTCCTTCGACCACTTTTCGTGTTGCCCATGGCGCTTCTGATTGCGAGCCCGGCGTTCGCCCAGGTGACCGTGGTCATCGTCGGCGGCGACAAGGCCGACATCACCATCAACATTCCCATCGACGATGACGAATCGATCGAGGCCGACATGGAAGTGGAGTTCGAGAATCCAGTGAACCTGACCGCCGAGTGCCTGAACGTTTCGGCGGTCGTGCTCGATGCAGCGGCAATCAATGCAATCAATGCGCGACTTCCACCGCCGCTCGGCCGCTTCGACATCGATCCTCTGTTTCCGCTGCTGATCACGATCGAACCCTTGCCGACTTGCAATCTGCAGTTCGATAACCAGATCGAATTCGAGATCCACACCGAAGAATTGAGCTACAACTTTCCGTCGCCTTATCGCCTGATGAAGGCACCGGTGAGTGGAGCCTTCCGCGATGTCACCACCAACGTGCTCGCGGGCAGCATCCGCGCGAATGGCAGCGGCGGCACATTCTCCGAGTTCGTCATTGCGCGAAACGCTGTGGTCGACCTGAACGGCGATGCACTGGCCGCGTTTGCCGACCTGGAGACGCGAATCAATGCCGCAGACCTGTCATTGCTGGCGCGCACGGTATTGTCCGAAGACCTGGCGGCTGCACGTGCTGCCTATGATCGAAGTTTCTTCACCGATTCCATCAGCCGACTGCAGGCGATGGTCCTTACCACACGCAGCCTGGGTGGCGGTGCCATTCCGAATCGCTGGCGCTCGGAACGGGATCTGGTCAACGCGGTCGGTGAAATCAAGGGCCTGACCGACGCACTGGCTTATCGGATCGCCCGGGTCGCCAACTTGCCCTGAGGCCCCCTGGATGAAGTCCTGAGGCGCAAAGCGGCATCAGATACCCTCGATCGTGACTACAGGCATTGCAGCTTCTGAAATATTCGGGATATGGTCGGGCATGACCCCGAGCGCACGCCGTCCATGCCCCTTGCCTTTGCCGCCCATGTCCCGGAACGACTGAGCCTCGACCGTATCCTCGTCGGTCCGGGCGAGTGGCTGATTGGCCGGGAGCCGGAATGTGACCTGCCGGTGGCCCATGAATCGGTATCGCGGCGCCATGCCTTGCTGATTGCGGACACAGACGACACGTGGCGCATTCGGGACGTCGGGTCGAAGAATGGCCTGAGGGTGGATGGCCGACGGGTGGTCGAACACGTTTTCGAGCGCAAAACCCGCCTGGCCATTGGTGACGTGCTGGCACTTGCCGAACCCGTGTCTGCATCCGAAGCCCGTCTGCGTGATGCCCGAGCACGCAGTCGGCGCGACTCGATCACTCAATTTCAGGCCATCGGTTCTGCAGCCCAAACAACCGGGGAAGCCCTGCGGACAATCCTGTTGCAATTGATGCAGATTGCCGAGTGTGAACGCGGCATGCTGTTCGAAGTGAAGAACGGCCGGATCGTCCGGACGCTGGCCACACAGGGAATCGAAGCGGATGCCTGGTCCCGGGGTGGTTTTTCCGGAAGCCATGGCGCCGTCGATCGCGCTTTGGCCGATCGTATGCCGGTGTTCCTGTCGAAAGCGGCCGACGCCGCCGGCATGGCAGCGCGAGCCAGCGTGATCAGCGGCGGAATCGGGGCACTGGCTGCACTGCCCTTGCTGCAGGCTCCGGACCAGTTGATCGGTCTGTGTTACCTCGACAGTCTCGATTCGGAACGAAGTTTCACGGAACTGGATGGCGAACTGCTGGGTGCATTTTCGGGGCGTGCCGCCACGATGCTGGCGTTGGCGCTGGTTGACGCACGAATCGAAGCGCTGGTCAAAGTGCAAAGTCCATGACTGACGGTCTGACGATCCCACCGCCGTCGCGCCACCCCAAGGCAACCGTGACCGGCATCTTTGCGGCGACGGATTTTGTCGAAGGTGACGTGATCGCCGACCGGTTCCGGATCGTGCGCCTGTTGGGCATGGGCGCCATGGGTATGGTCTATCAGGCCGAAGATCAACAATTGAACGTTCCGGTCGCGCTGAAATTGCTGCGCCCGGAGCTGGCGAACAAACCCGAATTTTTCGACCGTTTCCGCCAGGAGCTTCTGCTCGCCCGGCAGGTATCGAGCCCGCATGTCGTGCGGATTCATGATCTGGTTCAGCACCAGGGTTCATGGCTCATCAGCATGGACTATGTCGCTGGTGAGTCACTCGAAGACCTCTTGCTGCGTGAACCCAAACTGGCCCCCGATCGTGCACTGCAGATCACGCGGCAACTTGCGCTGGGACTTGCGGCAGCCCATCAGAAGGGGGTGGTGCACCGCGACCTGAAACCGGCCAACGTGTTGCTCAACGAACAAGGTGACGCGCTGATCTCCGATTTCGGCGTGGCGCGTTCGATCGGCGAAACGCGCCTGACACAAAGTGGCATGGTGGTCGGCACGCCGGCCTACCTGTCGCCGGAGCAAGCGCAGGCCGGGCGCATCGATGGCCGCAGTGACCTCTACACGCTGGGGCTGATGTTGTACGAAATGTTGTCGGGAACGCTGCCCTTTGCTCAGGGCACAAGCTCGGAAATGCTCGTGCAGCGCATCTTGCGCAGCCCGCCATCCGTGCAAACCGAAGCGCCCGCGACACCCGCCTGGATTGCCGCGCTGATTTCGTCTCTGCTGACGCCCAAGCCCGAAGATCGGATCGGCAGCGCCGAACAACTGATCGCGGCGATCGATCGGCGGATGCCGCCGGCACAACTGCAGCGTCGCCGGCAACTACGCCGGATCCGTTCGATCCTGCCGTATGCCGCGGCGGGTCTTCTGCTTTGTGTGGCAGCCTTCGCGATCGGCATTGGCTGGCGATCGCCAGCAGCCTTGGCCGGGGAGCCGGATCTCGACGACCTGACGATCCTGCCGTTCGGCCTCGACGATCCCGACCCGGAAGTCCGAGATCGTCTGCGTGGCGCCGAGCGAATCATCAACGCCGCACTTTCCGATCAACTCTCGGTGGCCGATCCCGGAAAGGCCAGCCGCGCCATGGCCCAACTCGGGCTCGATGCATCAACCTTGCCGAGAAACCTCCCGGCGCTGTTTTCGCTGTTGCCAAGTGAGCATTGGCTCGAGTTGTTCCGGGCCGCGGACGGCGGCCTGCAACTCCGCCTGTGGACCCGCGATTCGACGACACCTGAAACTCTTGCGGTTCTGCCGGCCAACCAGGCGGTCGACGCTGCCTCTCTGGCGAATCTTCAGACAGCCGTTCATACCCGTCTCGGCATCAAGGCGCTGGCACCGGGACTCGACCTGCAGCGCCTGACGGACGACCTGATTCGCGCCATCGGCGA
>JBEIPT010000142.1:0-8868 GCA_040376895.1 Lysobacteraceae bacterium
GGCTACACTCCCGGCTTCATGAGCGTGCCTGCCGAGTCCCCTTCCGCACCGCCGATGTCCGCGACCGAACTGCGGGCCAGCATCCTGTCGGGTGCGTTTTTCTTTTTCGTGTTGTTCGCCTATTACGTGATCCGCCCGGTTCGCGAACAACTGGGCGCTGCTGCAGGCGGTTCGGCCGTGTTGCCCTGGATCTGGGGCATGGTGTTCCTGGTCATGCTGGCGGCCACGCCGCTCTACGGCGCTCTGGTCGCCAAGCTGAGTCCGCGCCGATTCATTCCGATCGTCTATGCGTTTTTTGCACTCGGCATGTGGGTCTGGGCCGGATTCATCCCGGAAGAAACACCCGGCCGGGTATTCGCCGCCGCGTTCTACGTCTGGGTCGGTGTGTTCAATCTGTATGTCGTGACGGTGTTCTGGAGTTTCATGACCGACATCTTCACGAGTGAACAATCCAAGCGATTGTTCGGGCCCATTGCGATCGGCGGCACGATCGGGGCACTCAGTGGCCCGGCATTTGCGCATGTGATGGTCAGCCGCGTCGGGGTACCAGGCCTGCTAGTCGCTTCCGGTATCCTGCTCGCATGCTGTATCCCGGTCGTCGCGCTGTTGGTGCGCTGGTCGAAAGCTCATGGCAAGCGCGAAAGCGGACACGACAACCCGATCGGCGGCGGCCTGCTTGCCGGTGCCCGCGCGTTGTTCCGCAATCCTTTCCTGACCCGCATGGCGTTGTTGCTGGTGCTGACCGACATGATCGCCACGGTGCTGTACTCGCTGACCTCCGATGTCGCCCGTTCGGTGTATCCCGATGCCGAGGCACGCACCCAGTTTTTTGCATGGATCGACCTGCGCGCAAATCTGGCCCAGCTGATCATCCAGGCGCTGCTCGCGCGCTTCCTGCTGATGCGCCTCGGCTCCCACGGCACCCTGGTGTTCGTCGCGCTGGTCAACGCATTCATTCTGACGATCCTCGCCTGGCAAGCCACTGCATTCTGGCTCGTCTTCGCAATCATCGCGTCGCGGGCGCTGGGTTACGGTGTCGTACAGCCTGCACGCGACTCGCTTTACACCCGCGTTGACCGCGAAGAACGTTACAAAGCGAAGAGTTTCATCGATACCGTGGTCTGGCGTGGCGGCGATACCTTGGCCAGCTTCAGCCTGCGCGGCGTGCAATTGCTCGGCGCGAGCCTCGGGCAGATCGCCGCCATCGGCGTCGGTTTTGCGTTGCTGTCGGCCTGGCTGAGCCGCAACGTGCATCAGCAGAAGGGCCTCAACGGTAACGAACCATGAGTCTCGCACCGGTGTTTGTGCGCTGGATTCTGGTTGGCGTGTCACTGTTTTGGCTGGCACCGGCATTACAAGCACAGACTTGGCAGGACCGCTTTGAATTGTCGGTGCTTGCCGGCGGCATGATCACCGACGATGCAGTGCGGCTCGACGGACACGCCGAACTGATCAGCCTCGCACGAAGTTTCGGACCTGAGCACGTGGTCGAATTCGAACTGGGCCAGGACCGTCTCGACTTTGGCGTCGACTACGGCCTGACACACGACTTTGCCGCCGTGAATTACATGCAGGTCAACCGGGAACCGCTGTGGGACCCGTACATCCTCATCGGTGCCGGAATCTCGCGATTCGAGGCCCCCGCGGCCATTCGCACGGGTGAGGATCCGTTCCTCCAGGTTGGCCTCGGCGGCCAGTGGGATCTGCTCGAATCAGGCAAGCTCAAACTGCGTGCCGACCTGCGCTTCCGTTACGACTTCAACGACACCGGCCAACCCGGGCAGGACGGGTTTGGTGATGCCATCTTCACGGTCGGTCTGAGTCTGCCGTTTGGCAGCGGCTGACGCCGCCGCGATGCGATCAACCTGGCACCCGTAGCGACTGGCTGGTCAGATTTCCTCGGTGTCGAGAATCAACAGCTCGACCCCCGCCTGCGCAAAGTTGCCCAGATCGGCAGCCGCTGCCTGACCTTCCGGTGACGCAAACGCCTGCTGGATCGCTTCGACGGAGTCGAAGCTCAGTCGACCGATCAGGTGGTACCGCGACTCACCCTGCGGGGTCAGAACCGGACCTCGGCTGACTTCATAACTGCGCAAACCGGGGATTCTTTTTGCCATCGGCACATGCGTACCAAAATAGTGGCGATCGAAAGCTTCTGGATCGGCGGGTTTCGGGTAGATCGCAAGCAAAACGGCCATGGTGCACTCCGAAGTGGATTGGGGACATCACCATGCCACAGGGGCAACAGGGCGCCACCCCCTTTCGTCAGTGCCGGTTACGCACTCAACCGCGTCAGCACATGGTGCGCCATGCCCAGTCTGTCGGCGGGTTCGGGCAGTTCCTTGCGGATCTTGAGCTTGTCCTGGCCATCCAGTGCATAGACCCTTGGCTCGCCCTGCACCATCTTGATGATGGTCAGCGGATCGATCGGTGGCTTCGGTCGGAACAGGATCCGTCCGCCCTTGGCATCGAAGTCGAGTTTACGGATACCCAAACGCGCTGCGGCCAGTTTGTAACCGGCAATCGCAAACAGGTTCTTCGTGCGATCCGGCAGCAGGCCGAAGCGGTCGATCATTTCCGTTTGCAGATCACGCAGTTCATCGACACCCGGCGCCGAGGCAATCCGTTTGTACAGGCTGAGGCGCGTGTTCACGTCCGGCAGATAGTCATCCGGAATGAGCGCCGGCAGACGCAGCTCCACTTCGACACGTTCCTCGGGCGGCGTTTCCAGGTCGATGATCTGGCCAGACTTCAGCGCCTTGACGGCGCGCTCCAGCATTTCAGTGTAAAGCGTGAAGCCCACTTCCTGGATCTGGCCGGACTGGCCTTCACCGAGCAACTCGCCGGCGCCGCGGATTTCCAGATCATGCGTGGCCAGCGTAAACCCGGCGCCCAGTTCGTCCAGCGATGCAATGGCGTCGAGACGCTTCACCGCATCAGCGGTCATCGCCTTGCGCTCCGGCGTGATCAGGTAGGCATACGCACGATGATGCGAACGACCGACACGGCCACGCAACTGATGCAATTGCGCCAGGCCGAACCGGTCGGCACGATGGATGATGATGGTGTTCGCGCTCGGCACGTCGATGCCTGATTCGATGATCGTCGTGGACAGCAGAATGTTGAATCGCTGGCGATAGAAATCGAGCATCACCTGCTCGAGTTCGCGCTCCGGCATCTGTCCATGTGCGATTCGAACACGCGCTTCCGGCACCAGCTCACCGACGGTCACCGCCATCGTCTCGATGTTCTCGACTTCGTTGTGCAGGAAGTACACCTGCCCACCGCGCGCGAGTTCGCGCTGGATGGCCTCGCGCAACTGCGCCTGATCCCAGGGTGTGACGAATGTCTGCACCGCCAGTCGATGGGCGGGCGGCGTGCCGATGATCGACAAGTCGCGCAATCCGCTCATCGACATGTTCAAGGTGCGCGGGATCGGCGTTGCGGTCAGCGTCAGCATGTCCACTTCGGCGCGCAGCTTCTTGAACTGCTCCTTGTGGCGGACACCGAACCGCTGCTCTTCGTCGATGATCACCAGCCCGAGATCCTTGAAGCGGATTTCGGGTGCCAGCAATTTGTGGGTACCGATGACAATATCCAGACCACCGCTCGCCAAACGTTCGATGGCAACGTCGGTCTCTTTCTTGGTCTTGAAACGCGACAACATTTCGACGCGGATCGGCCAGTCGGCGAAGCGGTCCGAGAAGTTGCGGAAATGCTGGTTCGCGAGCAAGGTGGTCGGCACGAGCAGAGCCACCTGTTTGCCGGCGATCGCTGCTACGAAGGCGGCGCGCAGGGCGACTTCGGTCTTGCCGAATCCGACGTCACCACAGACCACACGATCCATGGCCTTCGGACTTTCCAGATCACCGATGACCGCCTCGATCGCCTGCAATTGATCGGGTGTTTCCTCGAACGGGAAGCTGGCCGCGAACTGCTCGTACAAGCCACGATCAAAGCGCAGGGCCTGACCGCCGCGCATCTCGCGCTTCGCGTAGATCTCCAGCAACTCAGCGGCGGCATCGCGCACTTTTTCGGCGGCGCGCCGTTTCGCTTTTGCCCAGGCTTCACCACCCATCGTATGCAGTGGCGCCATTTCCGGCGCCGAGCCGGTGTAACGCCCGACCAGATGCAGATTGGCGACCGGCACGTACAACTTGTCGCCCTTGGCATATTCGATCGCCAGGAACTCTCCGGTTTCACCACCAACGTCGAGTGTGATCAGGCCGAGGTATCGACCCACACCATGATCCTCATGCACGATCGGTGCGCCGATGCTGAGCTCACCGAGATCGCGGATGATGGTTTCCGGATCACGACCGGCACGTTTGCGCCGACGGCTCTGGCTGACGCGCTCGCCATACAGTTGGCGCTCGGTCAGTACGGTCAGTGCCGGCACCTTCAGCGCGAAGCCGTCTTCCAGCGGCGCAACCGTGATGGCAAACCGTTGGTTTCCTGATCGGAACGCAGCCCAGTCGGCACTCACTTCCGGTCGTAAACCGAAACTGCCGAGCAGATCGAGCAAGGCCTCGCGTCGGCCCGCCGATTCCGCGGCGACGAGCACCCGGCCTGGGTACGCACCGATGAACTGCTTCAAGTCCTGTGCCGGATCTTCGTGTTTGCGCTGGATCGGCAGCATGGGCGCGGCGGTCGTGCCCAATCGCAACTGTGTGCGCGTGCCATCCGGAACCTGAAGTTCGATGCGCCGGTGGCGATTGAGTTCGGCACGCAGTTGTTCCGGCGACAGGAACAGTTCCTGCGGCGCCAGCACCGGCCGTTCAATGTCGTGCCGCCGGTTCTGGTAACGCTCTTCCGTTTGCCGTGCGTGCTCTTCGGCTGCAGCCAACGCCGTCGGTGTTTCGATGACCAGCGGTGCAACACCAAGGTAATCGAACAGCGTCGCCAATTCGTTGAAGAACAGCGGCAGGTAGTACTCGATACCGGCCGGAGCTGCCCCTTCGCGCAAGTCCTGATACAGCGGACTGCGTCGCAGATCGATGTCGAAGCGTTCGGCGAGGCGCATCCGAAACGCTTTGGTCGCTTCGGCCGTCAGCGGAAACTCACGCGCAGGAAGCAACTTGATGGCATCCACTTTTTCGCGCGAACGCTGGGTTTCCGGATCGAATGTGCGGATCGAGTCGATCTCATCGTCCAGCAGTTCGATGCGAAACGGCGTTCGCGAACCCGACGGGTAGATATCCAGCAAGGCGCCGCGATGCGCGTAGTCGCCGGGCTCAAGCACTTGCGGCACGTGGCGGTAACCCGCGGCATCCAGGCGTCGTCGTTCCACCTCGAGATCGAGCTTCTGCCGCAGTTTCAGCGCCAGGCTTTCTCCGTGGATGAATTGTTTCGGCGGCAGTCGCTGCATGAGCGTTTGCACTGGCGCCACCAGAATGCCGCGTGCGAGCTGCGGCAAGCGGAACAAGGTTTCGACGCGCATCGAGACGATATCCGGATGCGGCGAAAACACGTCATAGGGCAAAGTCTCCCAGTCCGGGAAATGCACGATCGGCAGCCCCGGCTCAACGAACAGTCCAAGCTCCGCCTCGAGCGCATGGGCGGCATGCGAATCGGCCACGATGACCAGCACCAGACCCTCGTGGCTGCTGGCGGTATCTGCGATCGCCAACGCCAGCGCCGAGCCAACCGGTGCCTCGACAAAAGCACGCAGTTGGCCGCTGGCAGGCAGCGGCAAGGTCAACTTGATCGGTGTCATGGCGACGTCGCGCATGGGGTAAGCCGCTCAGCATAACGAGTCCCATCGGCCAATCAAAACCAGCGACTTACACCCGCTTGCGTGACCAACTCCGCAGGAAAGAGCGCCAATAGACGGATTAATAAGCGGTTTTTCTTGATTTTTCGATTCGAATTCGCTTCAATCGGAGGCATGATGCCCCGTTTCTCCCTGCCGACTTGCCTGTGCACCCTGCTTGCCGTCTTCGGCGCGGGCGGCACGATGGCGACCGAAGTCAGCGGGGTCCGCCTCTGGGACGCCGAGGATCACACCCGTGTGGTGCTCGATCTGGATCGGAGTGTCCAGTACAAAGTGTTCACGCTGGCAACACCCGATCGACTCGTGCTGGACATCACCGGCGCCAAACTCGCGCGTGGCGTCGGCGCCATCACACCGCTTGGCCCGATCAAGGGCCTCCGTGCCGGCGCCCAAGGCCAGGACCTGCGTTTGGTGCTCGATCTCTCCGAAGCACAGCGCGCCAAGAGTTTTCTGCTGCAGCCCGCAGCCGGCATCGGCCATCGCCTGGTCATCGATCTGTTCGACCGTAACGAAGCACCTGCACCGGCGCTGACCGTGCCTGATCTGGCGCCCGCGAACGAACAACGCAAAGTCGTTGTTGCCATCGACGCTGGCCACGGCGGCGAAGACCCGGGTGCACTGGGCCCGAATGGTTCACGCGAGAAAAACATCACGCTGGCGATTGCCAAGGAACTGGCGGAGTTCGTCGATCAGCAGCCCGGCATGAAATCGTTCCTGATTCGTGACCGCGATTTCTTCGTGCCGCTCAAAAAGCGGTATGAACTGGCGCGCGAGGCCAAGGCCGATCTGTTCGTCTCGATCCACGCCGATGCGGCCCACGCGCAGTCAGCCAAAGGCTCGTCGGTGTTCGTGTTGTCGAATCGCGGCGCCAGCAGCGAGTTCGCGCGCATGATCGCGAACCAGGAAAACCAGTCGGACCTGGTCGGCGGTGTATCGATCGACGACAAGGACAGCACGCTGGCGAAGGTGCTGCTCGATCTGTCGCAGGGCGCGACGATGGAAGCCAGCGAGCAAGTCGCGAACAATGTGCTGATGGGCCTCAAGGGCCTTGGCAACGTGCACAAGCACGAGGTGCAACGCGCAAACTTCGTGGTCCTGCGTTCGCCCGACGTGCCATCCATCCTGGTCGAGACGGCGTTCATCAGCAACCCGGTCGAAGAGAAGCGCCTCAACGATCCGAAACACCGGACCAAACTGGCGCTGGCACTGGTCGACGGCATCCGTGAGCACTTCGCGACCACGCCGCCGCCCGGCACCTGGTTTGCCGCGAATCCGCAGAAGGCCAAACAGCACATCGTTTCGGCCGGAGAATCGTTGTCGCTGATCGCCCAACGGCACCAGGTGTCGATCGCCAAACTGCGCAGCGAGAATTCATTGAAGACCGACACGCTGCATGTCGGCAAAGTGCTGAAGATCCCGACTTCTTCATAAGCCGGGATCACTTCACCCGGATCAGACCATTCGACCGCGCAACTCGGGCAAGCCCGGGAACGTCGCGTGGAAGGCATCGCCGCGCGACAGCGCTGCAACACCACTGGGCGTGCCCGTGAACACCAGGTCACCGGCCTGCAAGGTATAGAAGCGCGACAACGCCACCAGAATCTTCGCCGAGTCCAGCACCATGTCGGCGATATCCGATTGCTGCCGCAATTGTCCGTTCACATCAAGTCGCAGCATGCCGGCCGACAACACACCGGTCTCACTGACCGGACGAATCGCACCGATCGGCGCTGAGGCATCGAAGCCCTTGGCCACATCCCACGGCGCGCCCTTTGCCTTGGCTTTTGCCTGCAGATCCCGACGCGTCAAGTCGAGCCCGACTGCGTGACCCCAGATCGCAGCACGTGCGCTGGCCTCATCCAGTTCACGACCCCCTTGCCCCAATGCCAGCACCAGTTCCACTTCGTGGTGCATATCCAGAGTCGCTTGCGGATAGGCCACGTCCGCGCCGTCACACACCACCGCGTCGGCCGGCTTCATGAAGAAAATCGGATCCTCGGGTGTGACCGCAGCGCCCATTTCCTTGGCGTGCTCGGCGTAATTTCGACCGATGCAATAGATCCGATGGACCGGAAACCGTTCGCTGCGTCCGGCAACGGGCACCGAAGAAATGGCTGGCGGGGCGAACACAAAAGCACTCATGGACGGGTTCCTTTCTTGATCAGCAACATGGCGCCAAACATCAGTTCGGCCATACCTACGCCGGCAACGAGCCACGGCACGAAATTGGCCACATCATTCATCCGGCTCATCACCAAGGCAGCAATGAGCAGGAAGATACCGCCGGCGATCATGCCGAAGGCGATGAACGCAAGTTTGGGCGGACGGGCATTGGGCATGACGGCTCCGTGGAGACAAACCGCAAGAATGCCTCGGAACGACCTGGCGGAAAAGACCCGTGGACCATGAATGTCAGTTGGCACCCGGGTCCGGCGTACGTGGGGTATCAGACCCATTCAAGGCACTGCCGATGACTCCCTTGTTCAGAACCGCTGCTCTCCTGATCCTGCTTGGTGGCCTGGTGATGCCAACCAGCGCCCAACACCTCGCCGGATACCCGGACCTCAGCCTGAACGGCTTCGGCTGGGCGATCGGCCCGTTCCGCGACAGCAATGAACGTCTGAGCAGCAGTATCGACAACGGCCAGGGCTTGCTGGTTTCAGTCGGGACATTCGGCCTGGCCGATTCCCGATGCGCAGTTGTTCGCCATCGCCTAAGCACGTTCAACGGCGGATCCACGCTGGCGCTGGATTCCGTGACCGGAGAAAGCTGCTCGAAGGTTCTGGCGCTGGCCGACGGCACATTCCGCATCATGGGAACGGCGATCGAAACGTCCGGCCGTGTGACTGGTTTGATCGTCGCACTGGATACGGAAGGACAGCTTGATCCCTCATTCCACGATCAAGGCTTACTCACCATCAACGATTTGATTCCGTGGCTTGATGCCGACGAGCGTACGCTGCTGACGTCGGGGATGGTCGACGCACAGGGGCGTTTGCTCGTGGTCGGGCAAGTCATCAATTTCGTGACGGGCAACCGGCGCGGCCTGCTGATGCGCTTTCTCGCCAACGGCGCTCCGGATACCGGCTTTGGTA
>JBEIPT010000128.1:0-9212 GCA_040376895.1 Lysobacteraceae bacterium
CGGGTGCCTCGTCCGTCATTCAGCGTCAACGACATCGATCGCGTACCTGTAGCCGCCGGGAGCACGAATGCATTCACCAGTCCGGGCACAGCTTGAGCGCCGGCTGTGGATACCGCAACGGTGACGCTGTCGAGGTCCGCATCTTCAACGATCGGCCAGAACACATTGGTTTGATGTGCCTTCTGTTTGATCGTGCGGGTGCTGCGCACCTCGGGCAGACGATTGACGGTACCGACGCGCGGGAGGTCCTGCGGCGCCTGGAACGTCCCTGACACGGCGTTCTGCCAAGGTGTTGCGCTGTTGTCGATCCAGAGTCGATGTGCAGACAGTTCGGTCGATCGCACCCAGACTTGCTCACGGGCGGCGAGCGTCAGCGTCAGCTCGAATGAAGCCTGTTTCGACTGGAGCGCGAGTGTGCGTGACGAATTGCCCAGATTCCGGATCAACCAGACCTGTGCACGGTTCACACCGCGCTGGTCACGAATGGCGCCTTGCGCGGAAAGGCCCACTGAGCCGGCTGGTTCGGAGCTCGCGACAGGCGCGCGCACCAAGCCGTTGGCCACGACCAGTTCCGCAACCGGTTTTGCGTGAGTGGCGCAAGCTCCCAGTGACAACCCGAGAGCAACCAACACGTTCAGGCCAGCGCGGGAAGTGAACGACACGATTCGATTCATACACACCTCAAGTTGAAGGCGGCAGGTCTTGAGCGCCGGATCGGCCCTGAAGACTGGTGGCGGCGATTTGACCGGTCCACCCCTGCTTGCCTCTGGATTGGTCCCTGCTTGACTGACTGAAGCCACGTGACTTTGGGTCATGGACGCGAAATTTCGGCACCGAACTCGCGTTCGAGGGCGACAACTTTGGCGAATTCATTTCCCCGAACCGAACACGAGCACAGCCTGCGTAATGCAGTGAGCAACGAATTTTTTGGAAACCGCCAATCCGTGGCAAATAGCGTCCAGACTCGCGAAAAAGCCACGAGTTGATCCCTGCCGAACTGAATACCTGACCCCTATAACGCCCTGTCGGATCGTCGAATGCAGAAGCCTTGTGAAGGGGATCCCCAATACGCAGCAAGCTCGCCGTCGACCTGAAATCCAGGATCGTTCGCCTGTCATGTGGGTCTGTACAGACCTTAGATCTGGGCGAATTACCACAAATTATTGCAATTCATTCGAGTTTGCAACCCGCGTTCGTGGGGCCTGCGAGTTCATCAGGGCACCGACTGGGAACAAGTTCTGCCTTCTCCTGTGAATTCGGAGAAGGTGGTCCGCAGGACCGGATGAGCAACAGTCTGGCCTCGAGAACCCCCAGAATTGCTCATCTGGCTGTCGACATCTTTTCTGGCAAGCGGGAGAAGAAATGCTTCAGTGTTGTAGGGCCACCGTCCGATCTGTTTTTCACGGTCCGGCTCGGCTAAGGTCGGCGAGCCACATAACTGGCTGCGCCATGACCCAACACCTGCTCGACAATCCGATCTGGTCAGCGCTAAACAGCATACATTTGCCGTTGGCTCGAAGTGCGGGCTCGGCGCTGCGTTACCCGCGCGAGATTGCGCCGTTTCTTGGACTGCCGGATGGGTCGGTGGCGGTTGCCGAAGATCTGGAGGCTTTGATCGATGACGGCGAGCAGGTGTTCCTGTTGGGTACGGCGCCGCTAGTCCCCGCCGGCTGGACCATTGAACCGCTCGGTCTTCTGTTGCAGATGCACTGCTTGGCCGCGCCGGAGCGAACAAAGGGCCCCGCCATCACACCGCTGTTCGACCCTCGGCAACGCATGGATGTCCGCCAACTCACCGCACTGGTCTACCCGCACTATTTCCGAACCGAGACCATGCGTCTGGGTCGTTACTTCGGCATTTACGAACACGGTCATCTTGCTGCCATGGTTGGCGAGCGCATGGGGATGCCCGGGCATCGCGAAGTGAGTGCCGTGTGCACCCATCCGGAATACACCGGGCGCGGTTTCGCCCGGCACCTGCTGGCCTCGCTGACCTTGGAACTGCTGGCGCAAGGTCAGGAGCCGTTCCTGCATGTATCCCCGCAGAATCGCCGTGCCGTGGACCTGTACGAGCAGAACGGTTATCGCATCCGCACGGAAATTCCATTCCATGCGCTGCAACGGACATCGGCGAATCGTCCTTACTGAGCCAGTCCGTCCAACACAGCCTGGATCAGCGTTTCGAGCACCGCCGAAGCCGCTGCTGCCTTGGACTCGTTCCAGGTAGGTGGGCTTTCGTCCATGTAGCAGTCTTGCGCCATTTCCATCTGCAGAGCGTGGATACCTTGCTCCGGTTGACCGAATCGACGTGTGATGTAGCCGCCCTTGAAGCGTCCATTCGTGATCGACGTCAACGCCGTCTGCGCCTGCATCGCGGCAACCACTCGTCGTTCGATTCTCGGCGCTGCAGTGGTTCCATCAGCGGTGCCCAGATTGAGATCAGGCAAGCGGCCCTCGAAGAACATCGGCACGACACTGAGAATGGAGTGGGCATCCCAGATCACCACATCGGCATGTCGAGTCCTGAGTCGCCCCAGCTCGTCCGAGATCGCCTGGTGATAAGGCTGCCAATAGGTTTGAATCCGCGATTGGATCTCTTCGCTGTCGGGTTCTTGTCCCGCCTGATACAGAGACTGATCGGCAAAACTGATGACCGGGACCAGACCCGTTTCGCGGCGCCCCGGATACAGCGCATGGCCATCGGATGCGCGGTTCAGATCGATGACGTAACGCGAATACCGCGGCACGATCATTGATGCGCCCATGTGCCGGGCAAACGCATAGAGTCGGTCGACGAACCAGTCCGTATCGGGAACATCCAATGCGTGAGGCAACATCCTCGCCGCGATGTCCTGCGGAATCTCGGTACCCGAATGCGGGCAGCTGATCAGCAATGGAAGGTTGCCTTGATGCAAGGTGTAGGTCATCGGCATGTGTCCGTGGGTGAAGGTAGGCTGGCCAGCCCGCACATCTCGACAAACTCGGCAGCAAAGCGGAACACGTCGCCTGGCCAGCGTGCGGTCAACAGGTTGCCATCGCGGACAACAAACCCTCGCTCCAGGTGTCCGGGCGCATCCCGACGCAGCGCGAACGGGCCTTCCTCGAACTGAGTGCGATTCGCGAGCACACGGGTCACTTCGGTCTGCACGCTGATCGGATAGGTTCGGTAGTACCCACCCAGCCACCACACGGTCAGAGCGAGTGCACTCAACTCTTGCGCGCGCGTAAGCGCCGTGACGCGCCGATCGTGGAGCACCAGCCCCGGATGTCGCTGCTCCGCGCGTGCCAGCACCAACACACCGTGGCAGACCGCAGCGACGGGCTTGTTGGCGCGAAGCATGGCCGCGGCCACGTCCTGCAGGTGTTCGGATTCCAGGTAGGGCCGCATGCCGGGCGCGTGTCCACCCGGCAACAACAAGGCATCCGCGGTAGCGGAGCCGGCATCGTGCCACGACATCGGGTTTCGGAATGTTTCACTCGCTGCCATCCGTGCATACGCGGCGCGACCATTCGCATCGGCCCGCAACAGTGGCTTCCAGGGGCCAAGCCCCTGCCCGCTCAGCATGCGGGTATCAGCCGCGGCAACTCGCCCATCGGGCGTGGCAAAACGAACGTCGTGGCCCGCGTCGACCAATGCACACCAGGGCACGGCCGACTCGGTCGGATCAAAATCCGTTGATGGCAGAGGGATCAGGACACGCATGGCCTGAGCTTATCTCAGGCCATCACACCATGTGCATGCCACCGTTGACGTGCAGCGTCTCGCCGGTGATGTAAGCGGCCATCGGCGATGCGAGGAACAACACCGCGTTCGCGATGTCGTCAACCTGACCAAACCGACCGAGCGCAATACGCTCGAACATGGCTTTCTTCATGTCTTCGGACATGGCCTTGGTCATGTCGGTTTCGATGAATCCCGGCGCGACCACATTCACCGTGATGCCGCGACTGCCGATTTCCTTGGCGAGCGACTTCGAGAAGCCGATGATGCCGGCCTTCGCAGCAGCGTAATTCGACTGACCGGCATTCCCCATCACGCCGATCACGGATGCGATGTTGATGATCCGGCCCTTGCGCGCTTTCATCATGCCGCGCATGACCGCTTTGCTCGTGCGGTAGATCGAACTGAGGTTGGTGTTGAGGATGGCATCCCAGTCTTCGTCCTTCATGCGCATCAACAAACCGTCACGTGTGATGCCGGCGTTGTTGACGAGGATTGTCGGCGCACCGAATTCCTTGCTGACCGACTCGATCAACTGCTCCACCGACTCGGTGGAGCCGACTTCGAGCACACGGCCGACACCGCCGATCGGCGCCATCCGCTCGCTGATGGCCTGGGCGCCGGATTCAGTCGTCGCCGTGCCAACCACTTTCGCGCCATGGCGAGCCAGCGTGTCGGCGATCGCCGCACCAATTCCGCGGCTGGCGCCGGTGACCAGGGCAATTTCACCATTCAGGTCGATACTCATGCGCCGCTCCATTCCGTCAGGCTGCTGTCGAATTCAGCGATGTTCGAAAGCGCACGCGCTTCCAGACCCTTGTCGATGCGTTTCATCATGCCGGCGAGCACTTTGCCCGGGCCACACTCGGCAAAACGGGTCACGCCAGTGCTGGCAATGGCCTGCACACACTCTGTCCAGCGCACCGGTGCGTACAACTGTCGGATCAGTGCATCCTGGATCGCATCGATCGAGGTGTGTGCGACCGCATCGGCATTCTGCACGACCGGCAGCTTCGGCAATTGCCAGGACACCGCACGCATGGTCGGCGCCAAAGCATCGGCCGCCGGCTTCATCAACAGGCTGTGTGAGGGCACCGACACGGCGAGTTTCACGACCTTCTTGACGCCACGTTCGTTGAGCAACGCGATCGCACGATCAACCGCTGCGACGGATCCGGAGATCACGGTTTGCCCGGGCGAATTGAAGTTTGCCGGTTGAACCACTTCGCCCTGTGCCGCATCGAGGCAGGCCTGGGCAATCACGGCATCATCAGCCATGAGCACGGCGGCCATCGCGCCGGTGCCCGTCGGCACGGCTTCCTGCATCAATCGTCCGCGTTCGCGCACGAGGCGCGCAGCATCACCGAGCGTCAGCGCATCGGCTGCAACCAGCGCGCTGTATTCGCCGAGGCTGTGACCGGCCAGTTGCGCGGGCATCTTGCCGCCACGGGCGAGCCAACTGCGCCACAGCGCAATACTTGCGGCGAGCAAGGCCGGCTGCGTGATTTCGGTGCGGTTGAGTTCGGTCTCGGGACCCTGCTGGCTGAGCGCCCAAAGGTCCAGACCACAACCAGCGGACGCTTCATCAAACGTCGCGCGGATCGAGGCATCGCGTTCGGCGTGGTCGGCCAACATGCCGAGCTGCTGCGAGCCCTGGCCTGGAAATACGAAGGCAAAGGAGGTCATGAGTAGTACATCCCCAGTCGAAAAAATCAGTAGCGCAGCAGCGCCGAACCCCAGGTAAAGCCGCCGCCGAATGCTTCCAGCAACAACAGCTCACCGCGTTTGATCCGGCCACTGCGAACCGCTTCATCCAGCGCCAGCGGTACCGACGCCGAGGATGTGTTGCCATGCCGGTCGACAGTGACGATCACGCGATCCATCGGCATGTCGAGGCGTTTCGCCGTAGCCTGGATGATGCGCAGGTTGGCCTGATGCGGAATCAGCCAGTCGATCTCGCTCTTGTCGAGCTGGTTCGCGGCAAGCGTTTCCTCGACGACAGCGTCGAGTGTCTTGACCGCAACCTTGAACACTTCGTTGCCGGTCATCATGACGCGGACGCCACAGTTCGGCTGGTCGGCCTTGAAGCCCACCGATACGCCCACCGGGTTGTACAGCAGATGCTTGTGGCCGCCGTCGGCATGCAGGTGCGTCGACAGGATGCCGGTCTCTTCGTCGGCAGACAGCACAACCGCGCCGGCACCATCACCGAACAGCACGCAGGTGCCGCGGTCGGACCAGTCGAGCATGCGCGTGAGCGTTTCGGCACCGATGACCAGCACCTTGCGTGCGGCACCACTGCGGATGAACTTGTCGGCGACACCGAGTGCGAACATGAAGCCGGAGCATGCGGCGTTGACATCGAACGCGGCACAACCGTTCGCGCCAAGACGATGCTGCACGAGGCAGGCCGTGCTTGGAAAAATGATGTCGGGTGTGGTCGTGCCGAGCACGATCAAGTCGAGTTCGGAAGCCTTGACGCCGGCGGCGTCCAGCGCACGAACCGCAGCCTCATAGGCCAGATCGCTGGTCGTCTGACCTTCGACCACCATGTGCCGTTGCCGGATGCCAGTTCGTTCCCGGATCCACTCGTCGCTGGTTTCGACCAGGTGGGCCAAGTCGTTGTTCGTGACGACTTTTTCCGGCAGGTAACTACCGGTTCCGATGATACGCGCGTACGTCATGGCCTGACTCCCGAAAAGCAAAACGAACCGGCGCGTGGGCGCCGGTTCGTCGAAACATCCTGGATCAACTCAGCTCGACTTATTCGTCGGACTTGGTCTTGCTGGCAATGACCTGCTTGCCGCGATAGTAGCCGTCCTTGCTGACGTGGTGACGCAGGTGCTGCTCGCCACTCGCCTTGTCGACGGCAATCTGGGTTGGGCTCAATGCGCTGTGCGAACGGCGCTGGCCGCGGCGGGACGGGGTCACTCGACTTTTCTGGACTGCCATGATCTTGCTCCTGAACGTTTATTGCTTGTGCTTCGGCTTCAGCTGCGCCAATGCCGCGAAAGGGTTGGGTTTTTTTTCTGACTCGACCGGTGCTGCGTTGTCGGCGGCACTCGTCCAGGTCCATTCGTCCGTTTCACCGTCTTCCGGCTTTCTTGGCACCAGAGGCAGCGCCAGGATCACCTCGTCCTCGATCACGTCGGCGAGCCTGAGCTCCCCATCGCCTGTCACCAGGAGTGGTTCGAAGCCGGCCGGCAAAGCCGCCTCGTCTTCTTCCCGCTTGATCAAACCGAGTCGTGTGTCGATGGCCAAAGGCCAGTCGAACACCTCCAGCGTACGCTGACAAGTCAAAGACAATCGGCCGGTGACTTTCAAGCTGATGTAGGCCGGCATCAAAGGATCGCGGCCAAAATCGACTTGATACGCCAAGCTGCCCTGCGAATCGGCCAAGCTTGCGCTCAGACGAGTCAGGGAAGCAACAGCCAAGGTGCCTTCGAAGCTGCGCGAGGCATTCACCATGCGCCACACATCTACCGAATCGGGAAAACCGTTGAACATAAGGGCGGCGATACTACGGACATCCGGCCGATTCGTCAACCAAATCATTGATTTGCCGAACCGGAACCGGTTTGGGGCCACCCGATAGGCCAGATTGTCAGCGGCGGCCCAGCGAGTCAGACTTCGCAAACCGAAATCAGGTGGCAAAACCGTGCGTAGCGAGCTGATCATCATCATCGTACTGACCATCGCGATTTTAGCGCTGGTTTGGCGGGGTTTGCGCGCGGTCCGGCGGGAAATGATCCTGAAGCAGCTGCTCGATGACGCCGATCGGCTTGAAGCGCGGCTTCTCGACACCCGGGCTCGCATGCGCGACCTCGAGGCCCTGCTTGGCCGCCTGCCCTCGGACATCACCGAGAGTGCGCGGGCGTCACTGAACAGCGAAGCGGGCGTCCAGCATGCACTGAAGCTGATTCTGCAGCATAGACTATGGATCCGCGACAACGTCAGCACCGCCACGGCCAAACAGCTGAACCAGGTCCGCGACAACATCCGTCGCTCGCTGGAAAAACTCGACGACCAGCTGAAGAAACTCGATCTGGCCAGCGACGATCTGAAATCGGCCTACGCCAAGTCGGATGCGGTCATGGGCCGCGCGAGCCAGCGGGATTCGGTCGGCTCGGACCCATGACGGACGCTCGAACCGCACACCACAGAATCCGGCGATCGCACCAACGCATTGTTTGACTGATCCTTACAAAGCGACGGCGTCGAGCACCAATACGTCAGTGGTAGTCTCGAACCGGGTCTCAAATTGAAGGAGGTTACGATGCGAGTTTCTTCCCTTGCCCTCTGGGCCATGTCCGGGCTGCTCCTCTGCATCAATGCCGGTGCAGCGCCAGAGCTGCCTCCAGCCATCAAGATCGACATCACTGCCATCGTTGATCCAATCGCCCCCGGCGAAGGGGTGGGATACGCGGGTATCGGCTTCGATGGCACCAATTTCTGGATCTCCCGATGGGCCAGCGCGCGATTTACACGTATCAGCCCGGCAGGCGTGTTCGTGGATTCCTTCGATATCCCCGGTCTGACCGGCACACGCGCCATGGCTTGGGACGGCACACATTTCTGGATGGCCAACAACACCAGCACCCTGACACGAGTCGATCCGGTTTCGCGAACCGTGGTTGGAACCATTTCGCTCCCGGCGAATTCGCGATATGTCAGTTTTGATGCCACTGCCGATAGCGGGCAAGGTGGCTTCTGGATTGGCAACTTCAACGATGATATCCGGCTGGTCTCGATGCAGGGAACCACCCTCAGCACATTGCCTGCGGCGACAGTTGTCTTTACTGGCCGCTATGGACTTGCGCTGGATCGAAGTGGCCCCAATCCGCGCCTGTGGACCTATTTCCAGGGGGGCACGAACAACTTGGAACTGGGCAGCATCAGCTTGCCGGATGGAGCCGGTGATCCCGCAACCATCAATCTGTTTCCGTACCTGGACCCCAGTACCAGCGGACTGGCCGGGGGCGCGTTCGTGACCGACCAATTGCCTGGCGGACAACCTACCCTGCTGACGGTCTGCCAGTGCACGCCCAACAATATCCTGCTGGGCATTCGAATCGTCGAGTCAATGATTTTTAGCCACGGCTTCGAATAGGCCGAATTGGCATCTCGTGGGGAAAAAGAACGATGGGAAGCTTTGGCTCTGAAGCTCCCAAAGTCATTGGACCTGCCCCGCAGTTGCCCTTCTCCCGTTTCGCCCGCGCAAGCGCGGATCCACTCGTTGCGACCTGTTTTGGTCGTGTGACACCCGAGTGGATTCCCGCTTGCGCGGGAATGACGGACTTTTGGTTTGCGGCACAGGCGTTTTGAGCCCCGATTCGCCGGCTCTTCTGCGCGTCATCCCCGCACACGACCGCTCCAACCGCCATCCCCGCGCAAGCAGGGATCCACTCGTTGCGACCTGTTTTGGTCGTGTGGCACCAGAGTGGATTCCCGCTTGCGCGGGAATGACGGACTTTTGGTTTGCGGCGCAAGC